>JBAZHB010000056.1:0-8342 GCA_041652535.1 Candidatus Babeliales bacterium | reverse complement strand
TAAGAATCACTGCCAGCAGTATCAACAAGTGCGAGTGAAATTTCTTTTGATGAAGAGGCGGAGAGCGAGAAAATGAAAGAGGCGAACGTGAATGCGATAACGCATGGTTTCATTGTGTGCCCCCCCCAAATTCCCTTAAGATGACTTCAGGTTAGCCAGCCACGGGCACCAAAGTCAATGATTGCAAATTTTTTTTACAAGGTGCCAGCAACTGTTTACTTTTTTCATCAAGGACAAAAGCTTTTACCTTCGCATCGCATCCAGAAAAACGCATGCCCATAAAATTAATTTTTCGACGCTCAACCGCTTGTTTAACCGTCACAAGATTTTTTTCTTTATCATCAACGAAGACAATTTTTTTTGGGTTGAGGTTGAGGCGATCAAGGAGCGCAAGCAAAGCTTGGCCTTTGTCATTATTTCCACAATAGGTAACGCCTTCAAGAAATTTAACAAGCCCATAATGGAGCGAAAATTCAGTTCGCACACGACCAATACCAGATACCGTAAAATTGATCCCCAATTGACTAAACTGCCGTTTGGTATGCGGAATCATATCAAGCGACCGCGATGAAAGCGCAATAACCGCCAAAGATTTTTTGCAAAGATCTTTAATCACCACAGCGCCGCAAGGCTCAACAAGATGAACACGCGACGTTGCATGTGCTTGATAGTACATTGGAAGAACAGCTGCAACAGCACCAGGATAATCGTAACCAATGCTTTTTGCATGCTCAACCATGGCAGAAAACCATTGATCGGTTGCTCGTGGCGCACGTGGTTCAAGAATAGTATTATCAATATCAAGGACTACCAGCGTTTTTTTGTCGGTTTTATTCAGAACATCTTTGAGCGTTTTAGTCTCAATAATTTGAGCACATAACACATGGGGAATAAGGAGCACAACACCACATATAACTTTGCGTAACATCATAAAAACCTTTCATCATAAACAAACAATTATTTCAAAATTGGGGACACAGTATACGAGAAAAATATTTTTTGGATAGACTGAAAAATTGTCATATATAAAAGGAGATCGTCATGCACCATTTATTATCTATAGCGTTCTTATTGTGGTCATGTTTCTTGTTCAGTTGCGGAAAGTCTCAAGAAAATGCACAGCCGCCAGCACCACTTATCCATCAGGCACATCTTTCAACAGGATGGTATGAGACCAATGCAGCGCAACTGCGCAAGGAAATCGATGCATACCTTGATCAGGCCCAACGCTACTTTCCTACACGCTTTTCAAACGTTCCGCGGGTACTGATTGTTCCGCATGCAGGGCATAGCTATTCAGGGCTCTGCGCTGCCACTGCTTATCAAACACTCTTTGATGCGCCACAGCAACCAACATCGGCCATTAAGCGTGTTATCATCATGGCTCCTGCACACACCACCTTTTATAATGGCATTGCGCTTCCTGATTACACCGTATATCGCATGCCGCAAGGCGATATTCCTCTTGACCGACAAGCGCTCAAAAAGCTTGAAAAAAAAGACAAAGTTTTTGGCGTTTTCCCTCAGGCGCATGAAATTGAACACTCACTTGAAATACAACTGCCCTTCTTGCAGCGAGCTATTGCATCATTTCAACTTATTCCACTTATTGTCGGGCGTCTTTCTGATGAGCAAATTTTTCTTGCAGCTGAAGCTCTCAAAAAAATCCTCACGCCCGATTCGCTGTTGGTAATCAGCAGTGACTTTACTCATCACGGGGCTTCTTACGAATACACCGTTTTTGATAAAAATATTAATACAAGTCTACGGCATCTTGATACGATGGCTATTCAAGCGCTTTCCGCCCCATCATTTGAATCTTTTGTAACGATGCTGCAGCAAACATCGGCAACTATTTGTGGCCAGGAACCGCTCAAAATTCTTTTGGCCCTACTTGAAACTAATGCTCTGGGCGCTCTGCAAGCGCATCTTACCTGTTATTACAATTCTGCGCAGCTCGCTTGGGCGCACAAAAATACCTACTCCCCACTTAAACTTTTTGATAATCCACCCGATAACGAAATGCAATCAAGTGTAAGTTACGTCGGCATGGTCTATACAGCGCCATCATCATTACCACAGGAAGTTCTTACCGGTTACGAACAGCAAGCGCTGCTTCGGCTTGCACGTAATTCGATAGAACACGCATTTAATGGATCGAATAAAGAAATTCAACTGCCACTGATAAGTTCAGGACTTTTGTCTCCATCGGGAGCTTTTGTAACGCTTACTACCAAGAAAGGCGATTTGCGCGGATGCATCGGCCGCATTGTCACTGATAAACCGCTGTACAGCACCGTAGCCAACATGGCGCAAGCAGCAGCATTCAATGACACAAGATTTGAACCGTTGCGCAAAGAAAAACTCGACAACATCGTTATCGATATTACCGTTCTCACCCAACCCCGCCACGTAGCCAGTGCCGAAGATATTATCGTTGGGCAACATGGCGTTATTTTCAATAAGCGTGGCGAATCGGGAACCATCATAGCCTCTGCTGTCTTTCTTCCCCAAGTCGCACGCGATTGGCATTGGAATCGCACGACAATGCTTGAGCAATTAAGTCTTAAAGCAGGGCTCGATCAAAATGCCTGGAAGACCAATTGCGACTTTGAAGTATTCGAGGGCTTTGAATTTAAAGAGGTTCATGCTTGATTTTGGGCGTTTCAAGTAACATCGAAGTGCACCCACCGCAAAAATTGCTTTGCTATGGTCGTAGCATACGCATACGTTCAATCCGCTTATCAACTGACGGGTGCAAAACAAAAATCTGAATTCGTTTGAACTTTTTATAGCAGCAGGCAAAAAATTGTGCGGTATATCCTGATAAGTTGTCAAAAGGGCTGGTGATACCATCACGTATCGTGGCGGTCATTTTAGTGAGCATGTTTTTTATATCATCAGCATCAACATCAGTAACAACGCCAACAGCTTTCTTATCAGCAAAATATTCAAATTTTCGATGCAAAATTATGCTTACTATGCCCGTGATAATGAGCAACAACCCGCTGGCAACAACAAAATATTTGGTATTGTTCCATGCCTGTGGCTGTACTAATGAACCAATAATACCGCCTATGCTTCCCCCAATCGCGAAGTTAAAGAGAAAACGACGCGCCCAAAAAGCTCGTCCATAAAGATTGAACTTCAGATCACAAAAATGGCCAAGTTCGTGGGCAATAATCCATCGAAAGAGGTTATAAGATTTTTGCCTATTTTCCTGAGGCTGATTGAGTAAGTATTTTCTTAAAAAATCGGCGCCCATATGAAGTTGTTTTGAACCATCAGTCATCAAAAGTGCACTCGCTTGATGACGCTGTGTTCCCTGAAAATCTATGAATAGGTAAGGAATGGTGCAACCAAGGTTGACGCAAAGCTCTCCTGTTGTTGCATAAAGCGTATTGAAGAGCGTTGGATAGGCTAAATTCCATCCATGAACAGGGTTCTTTTCAAGCTCGTCAAGTTCGCGCGCCATAGTATTAATCAGGCACTGATCAAGTGCTTGAAAGTTAGTGTGTATGGCGTTTTGGTTTGTTTTTTCAGTGGTGGTAATCATAGAAGCCCCTTCAAAACTAGTCTTTTGCATCATGCCAAACTCGAAACATAGCTATGTTAGTTGATTTTGTGTTTTCCTCAAAAAAGCTGCTGTTTTAAATGATAATCTGATGATCGTGGTGGAAATATCAAAGCTTCAAAGGCATTATCTTGATTTTGGGCGTTTAAGAAACAGGGCTCTATAGATCTTTAGATGCCAAACCTGATCAAAAATTTGTTTTTACAGAAATTGCGGTCGGCTCACTCAAGACGCCATAAAAATATTTTGAGAGCCTTCAAAACCGTTTCAACGCCTCTTGTATAATTTTAATATAAGAATCGATGGGAAAAGAGGTTCCGCCACTTCGTTTATTGCTACCCATATTCCATCGCCCCCCAAATTCTTGAGGCAGTGGCAAGGTATTTATATATAGATTCTTAGGTGCCATTGGTCCACGTATAATCGAAATAGCTGTCTTTTCTGGATAAAGTGAATGTGGCGATATGGCCATAATAATCTTTGCTTGAGGAAAGTAAGGTAGAAGCATAAGACTCTGAATTTTGTTGTCGATCTGCACAACCGCAATATCATCAACATAATAAGCATTGCTAATGAAATCTCGAACTCTTTCACGGCATGCTTTATAAGCACTTATGTATGGCATAACATTTTGTGCAATTTTACCGGTTGAAACAAAGTAAAGAAGTGCCTGGGAAGAAAGCTCAAGATCCCGCTCTTTCTCCAAGGCTTGTAAAATCTCTGAAATTTCAGAGATTTCGCCAGTATGGTCGGCACATAACGCAGCATATTTATATTCTTCTTTTGGTTGCAAAATACCTGCTATGACTAATGAAGATAGGATGCTATCGCAATCAGTATGATTAATAACAATTTTTTCATCATTCCTTGCAGAACCATAGCTCTGAACATAGGCAACAGCTAAACTCGTTGACGTGGTAAAATTAGCCATATCTTCAATTGGGGCGTGATGATCAATATTAATTATTGTCTTACTACGGAAACCTCCTATTATTGAAGTTTCTTTTTCGATTCCTTCGATATAAAAATCACAGGCATAAATCGTAGAGGCAGGAAATTGAGATTGTAAGTCTTCAATTTTAATTGACTTACACAGAGAAAGAAGTGTAATGGCCGATTTATTTACCATCAAAATCCGTAATATATTTTATAATTTGTTGAGTACATTTTTCAGCTGTAAATTTCCCAGAGTTAACAATCAAATTATGAAAATTCGTTGGCTTAATGTTCAGCCAACGTTTAGGATTTCATCAACGCAAGGTGATCCAGATAATTTTGCAGAATAAATGCGGCAGCAATTGAATGACTTTTTTGTTTTTCTTCAGGGGTTCTGGCTCTTTGCACAAGCTCTTGAGCTCGTTTGCTGCTCAAGCGTTCATCCCACAAAAGCCAGGTGATTGCCGTATCATTGACCAGCCCAAACTCACGTTCAAGCTTTTCTTTTTCGGCAACTATCTTGCGTGTTTGATCGCTCTGCCCGCCAGAGAATGTTTTGGGATAGCCAATAACCACGGTTGTGATACGTTCCTGTGGAATAGTAGTCTGCAGAAAACCAGGTAATTGCGGCAAGGTAACCGTTTTGTAGGGTTTGCACGTAATGCCCAAGGCATCGGAAAGTGCCGTCCCTACCCATTTATCCCCAAGATCAAGTGCTAATATTCGCATATTCAACCGTTTTATATTGCTTTTTATAGACCACAGTATACTGAAGCATAAAGCAATTTTTTAAAAGTAAAAGTTCGGAGCTTTTTGCGAAAGGAAGGCCGTGCACAACATTCCTCAAAATGCCCTGTTTATCATCGACGGCTCATACCTTCTGTACCGTTCATTTTATGCTTTGCGACCACTCTATACCTCAACCGGCATTCCTACCCAAGCAACGTACGGCTTTTGTCGCACCATCAAAAAGCTTATTGATGATTTTAATCCAACCTATGTTGCCGTCGCCTGGGATGGTAAAACCAAAACCTTTCGCAATGAACTGTATGCCGAATACAAAGCAACTCGTCAGGCTCCGCCAAGCGATCTGTTTGAACAGAAAGCCTCTATCTTAAAATTTCTTGACGCCATCAAAATGCCTTCGCTTACTCATGAAGGTTATGAGGCTGATGACATTATTGCGGGCCTTGCTCAGCGTTATAACGACCATCCCATTGTGCTGGTATGTCCTGACAAAGACATGTACCAGTTACTTTCAGATAATTTGCAGATATTTGATCCGTTTAAGGGCCGTCTTATTGATTCAAAGATTTACACCGCAGAAGAAGGTTTTTCACCAAACAAAGTCCCCTTCTTTTACGCACTACTGGGGGATACTTCAGATAATATTCCTGGCGTTGCAGGAATTGGGGAAAAGACTGCACAAAATTTAGTCTTGCAATTCCAGTCACTTGAAGACTTATACAACAATCTTGATAGGGTCGAAAAAGAACGCATTCGTAAACTACTTGCCGACCAAAAAGATAAAGCTTTTTTAAGCCTTCAACTTTTTATGCTCAAACCGCCACCACTCACTATCAAACTCAGTGAGCTGAAATACGATAAACATGACTGGGCAGGAGCTGCCCCCTTATTCCGCGAACTTGAATTTGACAGCATGCTCAAGGAAATAGAAAAACAAGCACCCACACCGCTTCAGGAAACCAATACTTCTATCTTTGGAACCGTTGAGACCCAACAGCCTGAAGCACCAACATGGAAACTTATCGTTCCCCGTGACGAACAAGCACTTAATGACATGATCGCCTTTCTTGAAAAGCATAAAGAGTTTGGTTTTGACACTGAAACGAGCGGCTGCATGCCCCTCACCCATAAGTTGGTTGGCTTATCATTTGCCGCAGACAAGAATACCGCGTATTACATACCGCTGGCTCATAACGAAGGCGACCAGATTCCTACCGACCGCGCCTTGCAGCTTCTCAAACCGCTTCTTGAGAGCCCATCTCATGACATCATCATGCAGAATGCAAAATTCGACCAACTTGTACTTTGGAACAATGGCATAGCCATCAGGCCAATAATCTTTGACACGCTCTTGGCGGCCAACCTCGTGCGCAAGGAGTGGCAGAAAATAAATCTTAAGGAGCTTTCACTCATCTATCTGCACGAGCCTATGAAAAAATTTGATATGGTCCTTGGCAAGCGAAAAACATTTGCCGAAGTTCCCATCGATGAGGCTGCTCCTTATGGCGCTCATGACGCGCTTCAGACATTTAAACTTAAACCCTTGCTTCAAGAAGAGCTTGATAAAGAACCAAAGCTCAAAGAGATTTTTCATACCATCGAAATGCCGTTTTATTGGGTGCTCCTTCGCATGGAACAACAAGGCATACTCATGGATCCTTCGGTGCTCGAACAAATTGGCATCGAAGTCACCAAAGAACTGAGCAATCTTGAAACTAAGATATTTGGTGCTATCGAAACTAAAACCGAATTATCACGCAAAGATTTTAATCTTAACTCCCCTCGCCAGATTGAACGTCTTTTGTTTGACATTCTTCAGTTACCGGTCATAAAAAAGAGCGATAAAGGACAGCGCTCAACCGACCAAGAAGTATTACAAGAATTACGCCAAATTCATCCGATACCGGGTCTTATTTTGCAGCATCGCGAACTATCTAAACTCAAAAATACCTACATCACCCCACTTCCAAGCTTCATCAACCCAAAAACTGGCCGCATTCATACCAATTTCAGTCAAACCCTGGTTGCAACCGGACGCATCTCAAGCTCAGATCCTAACATGCAGAATATTCCAACCGCTCAGGGATTTGGGATTAGAATTCGATCTGCATTCATGGCTCCCAAGGATAAGCTTTTGATGTCTGCTGATTACTCTCAAATTGAACTACGGGTACTTGCTTATTTGACGCAAGATCCAACCTTGATTGCCATTTTTAATGACGACCGTGACATTCATACCGAAACAGCTGCTCAACTTTTTGGCGTTGGTCTTGATCAGGTTACGCCGCAACAACGACAAATGGGCAAGCGCATTAACTTTAGTATTATGTATGGCATGAGTCCTTATGGACTTGCCAAAGATCTGGGCATTAAACAAAGCGATGCTAAAGAATACATTGAAAAATACTTCGCGCACTATGCCACTGCATCGGCATGGATGAATCAAACCGTCGCGCAAGCCGTGCAAACTGGCTATGTCCAGACATGGTTTGGCCGGCGACGCTATATTCCTGAGCTTAAAGAAAAAAATAGAACACTTTTTGATACCGGACGACGCATGGCAATTAATACCCCGGTTCAAGGAACTCAGGCCGAAATCATGAAAATTGCCATGATCAATATCGATAAAGAGCTTATTAAGCAAAAACTTGAATCACGCATGATTCTGCAAATTCATGATGAAATTATTATCGAAGTTCCTGTATCAGAAGAATCGATTATTACCGCTATCGTACGCAAAGAAATGGAGCGTGTTGTGAGCTGGAACGTTCCTCTTAAAGTAACGCTACGAACTGGTAAAACGTGGGCCGACATTACTAAATGAAGCGCACTCATATCGTATTTATGCAAAGTATGAATGAATAAGTCCCTGTAACTGGTGTATATGGATGCCTCGATGCACGCTGGTATCACATTGCCCAATGCATGCAAGCAGTGATTTTTTACACATCTTTGGACATGCATTTTGTTGAAGCAAAAATAGCGCAACATCATAATGTCCATATTTAAGCGCCACGATAAATGCATCTTCACCTGCTTGATTGGAAGCGTTGATATCTGGACGCGAATCCTGTGCCAAAATATG
>JBAZHB010000055.1:0-8350 GCA_041652535.1 Candidatus Babeliales bacterium | reverse complement strand
TGTAACCAGCAATCTTAATCGACGTATCTATGAACACAAAAAAAAACTTATCAAAGGTTTTACGGAAAAACATTCAATAAATAGACTTGTATATTTTGAGATCTTCCAGACCCCAACTGATGCAATCAGGCGAGAGAAACAACTCAAAAAATGGCATAGGGCTTGGAAGATTACGCTTATCGAAAAACTCAATCCTGACTGGATAGATCTGTATGAAACAAGCTTGCAAGAATAAAAAACTCCTGGGTCCCCGCATTCGCGAGGACGACTAACGCTTACCCTTCAACACAAAAGCAATCAATTAAACGGTGCTAGGGCCTGTTGACTTTTATGGCAACGAGGTTATTCCTGCGAAAGCGGGAATCCAGAAAAATTGAAGCGCTGGATCCCCGCTCGGAGGCGGGGATGACGTAAAAAGCCAACAGAGCCTAACAAAAATTATAAAGATACTTGCCTTCCTGCCATCCCTCGTAGTACCATCACTGGGTAGTTTGACGGAAGAGTAGTAACCTGAAAGGAGATATCGTGAGAGTATCCAAGCTACGCGTCCTTGCCAGCTGTGCCATGGTGATGATGGTATCCAGCATTCACGCCTACACCAACAAAACATACATGACGCCACGCCCCGTAGACGTCAACGTTCCATGGTGGAATACAACGTATGAAGATCTGATTTTTGAAGGCAAAAATAATAGTTGCGGTGGCATTATACAACTGACCGGGTTGTATCAAGAATCAACCGATCGTGATAATGCTGCGAAATATTTTTTGCTTCATGACAAAAGCACGGTAAATATTATTGCCACGCAAACAGAAACTAATGCGGTTGGCGATATGAATGATGTTGATATCACCTACCTCATTAACTATGCCCTCTTTCAAGAAGGTGAGCTTGCAACTATCAACGACGCCAACTTTACCCTCGGCCTCAAACCTTGTCGTAAAGTAGTTGGTGTTGGTCTTTCATATCACCAACGTTTTGACTGGGCGCTGTCAGGTCTTTTCCTTTATGCCAATGCACCAATCGTTGCCATGCAGCAAGGTGTACACTTTGCGCTCAATGGTCAAAATCTTTCGGATGATGCAACGAGATTGCGTTACGAAGAGATCTATTCTTACTTTGTAGGTGGCCGTGTACGCGAAAACGTTGGGTATCCTCCTTACTATAATGAAGTTTATCCGCCTATCGGTCGTGGTCAGACCAATTTGACCCATGCTAAATTGACCGGAAAACAAGGGACTGCAGGATTTTCGGATATTGACTTTGGTCTTGGCTGGGCGTTTTTAGATCGTCCCAAATATCATATGGCCATTGCCATTGCTGCAACGGCTCCTGCTGGTAACAAGCCTCGTGGCGAATTTGTGTTTGAACCTATTCGTGGTAATGGCGGCCACTGGGGATTGGGCGGCAACCTTGATGGTTGGTATCGCTTGTATAAAGGTAAGACCCAAGATCTTCGCTTCAATCTGAGAGCTGAAGTTCGTTATCTTTTCAAGAACGGCGAGACGCGTACACTGGGTCTTAAGAACCGTCCATTGGGCCAGTACTATTTGCTCGGTCATTATTTGAGCGATTATAATGCAGACACAACCATCACACAAAAAGTTCCTGCAGCTAACGTTCTGACACGCAAAGTTGATGTAACGCCTGGCGTTCAATTTGATGGTACTGCAAGCTTTGTGTATACCAACGGTGGTTGGAGTATTGATCTTGGCTGGAACCCTTATGCACGTGAGTCAGAAAGTGTAAAACTGCGTGGAACATTCCCTACGGGTACCTACGCTGTTGCAGCGCGTAATTTTAGTACAGCGAAAGCAGATCCTGTTAGTGCCAACCTTGTCGTCGACAACCAGTTTACCTGGGTTGATGCCAATGCTGACGGTGGTAGCCTTGCTACGGCAGAAGTCAACAACAGCTCGATCGACACCGCTCCTGCAACAACGCCTTCACAATTCACCAACGCAGTTTATGCAAGCGTCGGCCATATGTGGGATCGCGGCCACAAGCATTCAAGCATCCTTGCCCTTGGTGGCAAATATGAATTTGCGTCCAAGAACAGCGCGCTTGAACAATGGAATGTATGGGCCAAGATGGGTATTGAATTCTAAGTCATTACTTTAATAAATAACTAAAAAGAAGCCGCTGTCACGCCAGACGGCGGCTTCTTTTATTACTGATCAAATTTGATATCAATTGTTTTCGACGCTTGTGCAAACTCAATCACCCGCGTTTGTTTTGCAAGCATGATATGGTGCGTCTTGAAAACTTTTAAAAGCTCGCAGCGTATGTATGCTGCAACGTCAGCATGTTCCTTGATACGTCGTGCACTGACAAATGCGCGTGCCATAAAACACAATGATCCGTCTTCGATATTATCAAGTCGTACAATAGTAGCAGGAACTTTGAGCACCAACGGATGGGCATTGATGATATCAAGTAAGAGTTTTTTAACCTTTTCAGGATCTGATTCAAGATCAACATGAATGGTAAGTTCAAATCCAACGGCATAACGACTATGGCCCCAGTTGACCATCCATTTGGTAATAAGATCTTTGTTAGGAATGATAACTGAATGATTGTGCGACGTAATAAGTGTTGTTGATCGTGCTGAAATCTTGTGCACCGTTCCTTTGATGTGATCAATTTGGACATAATTACCAATTTCAATAGGTCGTTCAATGAGTACCAGGATGCCACCGATAAAGTCAAAGGCAACGTCTTTGAGTGCCAAGCCTAAACCGATGGTAAGGGGTGCGCCGACCCAAAAAATAAGTTGCTTAAGTTGAATAAAACTTAATCCCAAAATGATTGCCAAGAATATAATGAGATAATGGGTAATACGCGAAATGGTATTTTGTGCCCCTGGATCGGTATGCAGGATATCGAAGAGTCGTTTGAATATTGATTTATGAAGCAGTGATGAAACAACAAGGCCAGAAGCGATAAAAAGGCCAAGCTCCATAAATTGGATGATACCGATATGGGTATCGACATCGATGGTTATAACCCATTTTTCAGCAAATAAACGCCACAGGTCTGAGGGCGAATAACTGAGTCCCCAAATGCGGGTAAATACACCGAAAGCGACAAAGAACATCAGAAGAAAAGAAAAGATGATAAAGAAGGTATAAAATGCTTTTGCATGTTCAAATTTGTCGACAACCTCATCGCTTTCTTCTCTCATAAAAAGAAAAATTGCGTGTTTGCGTATATAAGCGTGCGCTGCAAAAAGAATATAAAGCACAAAAATAGTTGCTGGTACGGCAAAAATGAGGAACCAGGCAAGCGTTGGATAGCCAACGTAACGGTTTGAAAGGATAAGCATGGCCATGCTGAAAAGGAATACTGGATAGTAGTAGCGATCAATAGTGCGCTTGAGGCGTATTGATACGCTGTACGATGTTGGGATGAGTTTAAGCACATCGGCCTTAGTAAAGAAGAGTGCAAAAACAACGAGCATGGTAAGTGAGTATGCAGCAAGAAGTACGGTTGCAAAGTCAGAAGATGCCGCATCGGTATAGGAGAGCAGTGCTATTCGGAGAGGGATGATGATGGCAGTTGCGTAGCACAAAATGGTAATAAGATGAATAAATTTTTCTTGAAATGATTCGGCAAAAAAAACATAACTCATATGGCGATTGAGCTCTTTAAAAGTGTGGGTAAAACAGCGCGCAAGATATACCCAAATTGGTATGGCAATCAGATAGAAAAGTGCATGCGTATATGATCCTATGCGCGGTACAATCGGCGCAAGAAAGAGCCAGGTGTAGAGGAGCGTAAAATGTTTGTGGGCAAAATTAACCAGTGCTCGTATGATGGGCAAAAATAGGGTGCCCGAGGTAACCGCGTGGTGATTAAGTATCCGTTCAAGCATGATAAGTCCACGCTTAAAAAGAATGATGCTGCCTAAATAAAGTAAAAGATATATAAGAATAAGTAGCCAGGTGTATCCGCTCAACGAGCGCAACGCGGTGATAAGTGCACGGGGTCCCAGATATTGTGGTGTTTCCCAATAAAGCTTGGTGAAAAACGTTTCAGCTTCAAGCGCGGCACGCGACAGCATGGCCAGTGATATGGCGTCGGGCGAGCGTTGCCATACGCTGTACACGCGACGACGTTCAAGGTTTTTGATAATTAGATCGTAGTGATGAATGATTTTAGTTTGTTGCGCAATTAAATCTGCTTGCAGGGCAAGAAGTGCTTGCGTATAACCAAGACCTTGATAAAGCTTGCGTTTGATGCGATCGAGTAATTTAAGAAGAAAGTGATATTCATTATCCTTTCCTTTAAAGGTATCGGGGCGGTGATGACGAACCTTGATACGCAATTTTTTAAGACGTTCAAGTGCGCGATTAATTTCGGTTGATGTTATTTGAGCGATGTGCAATTTATCTTGCAGCGTTGCGCGAGCATTAAAAGAAAGTTCGCGTTTATTGATGAATTCATTGAGCAGATTATCAACTTTTTCAAGCTTGTTACGAAGTTTGTAATAGATTTCTGCCATGGAGAGTTGAAGCCCCTTTTCCTGAGCTCTGCCGTCGGCAAATTCTTTTTTTGCCTCAAGAAGTTGGAGCTCTTTATCGGTGGTAAGAATAGAGGCGGCAATAAGGCGATAACGCATTTTAGTTAAAATGTAACGAGCATCTTTAATTTTTTTGTCTTTGCAGGCAGTAATGATTTTCAACAATGATTCTGCTTCTTGGATACGGGCATCACGCCGTTGCTTTTTGGCCTCTTTTTCCTGATTGATTTCTTCTTTGATGGTAAGTGAGGTTCGATCTTCTTCTTGCTTTTCAAGCCGAGCCTGCGCAATATCGCGTTGTTCAAGAATGAGTCTTTTTTCCATACGTGAAAGTAAGGATTTTTGGTCGTCAAAGCGATTGTGCTCAAGATCAATGATGTCATTGCGCCACTTAATTTCGCGATCAAGTTTTTCGATACGCAACAAAGTACTGGTAACTTTTTCTTTGAGTGCATTTAGCTCGTGAGTTACGATATCGCTCTGCTCTTTAAGCGATGGTTCCTGAATTGCTTGCTCAAGTTTGGCGGTTAAGCCGGCATGCTCTTTGTTTTTTTTATCGATCTGCTTTTCAAGCCAGGTGAGCATGTCGGTTGCTGCTGTTCGTTGATTGATAATTGAATCGCGCTTTTTAAGATCGTATTCAATTTTTGTCTCAGCTTCTGCTTGGCGTAAAGATGTATCGTACACTTCTTTCCACGGATAAATAGGTTTAAGTGTCGGCTGTGGTGAAGAAAGATAGGTGATAATATCTTCAACTAACGTTTGGTGCGTGGCGATGAGTCGGAGTATGATTGCCCATTGTTCTTGATAGTCACGTAGATTTTGTTTGCGGTCATACAGGATTGCTATTTTCTTGTTAAGAATTTCAAGTTCTTGTGGCGACGCGCTGGATAATTTGCTTTTTGTAAACGTAATTTCTTGCGTGAGTGATTGGAGGAGTATATTGGTACGTTTAAGTTCATTTTCCGACCGTTGACGGAACTCTGTTTGAGTTTTTGCGAGTGCATCGCGTTGAGTTGTGCGTAATTCAACGGTTCCAACAAGTGCAAGACCGCTTGTTCTAAGAGGTTGCGTGGCATAAAGATGCCACGTAAGTGTCAACAAACAGGCAATTAAACCAACGGTAAAAAAATTAATCTTCTTCATGAGTTTGTCCATTATGGTGGTGCCTCCGCAATAATTCTGACGCTTTGAACGCATGCGATTGCGGATGGGATTGCATACAGGTAACAATCCACTGTTCAAGTTCTTTATTTTCGCTTTTTTGGAGCAAAGTGGCAAATGGGTAAGGCATTGCATTGGTCTGGTACAAGCCATTTTCGCATATGCTACGTGTCAAAAGAAGCACATTAATGCAGCTTTCTGGCGGATAAAATCCCAAAAGCCACATAAGAACGCCGGTGCACAAAGATTGAAAGTCGTTAAGATCAGGATCTGCAGGTGATGAGCACGGAGCCATTTTAATGCAATTAGTAATGAAATTGAAAACATCAGGATGGGGTTGATGCTCGGGTAAGAATGCTTTACAGAGTTCTAAGAGGTGGTGATACCAAAAGATATCATTGGGATTGTGGTAGGAAGGTGATGTAATGTCATGAAGGGTAGTGGCGCTTAAGTAAAGATTGGTATTTTTGTGATTAAAGGTGCATGAAAAGTAGGTGCCTGGATGAAGTTGACGCGCATAGTGCTGATTAAGCACTGTGAGTAATATTTTCCCTCGTTCTTGATTAAGGACGATAAAGCGTTGTGTGGATGAGGGGTAGCGTTGAAGGATGAGATTGTGTTCGTACGCGTGCATTATAAGATTTCCCCTTAGTTACCACCGCCGTCGCAAGCCTGACCGTCGTCCCCGTGAAAACGGGGACCTAGTTCCCAGTTTACCAGTCAGAATCTTTGCTGATAAGAGTGTAGCGATGCTTGACCAGGCAAAAGTGGATATGGTTAACTTGATATAAACAAAAAAGTAAGGGGGATTATGAAGAGGTTGGTGTTTGTTACGTTTCTTTCTGTTATGTATCCATGTTTGAGTTTCCATCTTGATAACATCGCGGTCTGCCCGCGTCCATGCAAGACTACAACGTCAGTTAAGAATTTTTTTAAAGGAGCTCCTTTTGATGGTGATTCATCGCTAAGGATTGCAACTGATCCTCTTGCATTGCTCGCTGCAGCGCAGGACTCTTTACGCTATCTCAATGCTCATCGCAATAGTCCGGATCAGACCATTAATCCACAACAATTTCGGCACCTGGTGTCGTATGCTCAGGTTGAGCGGACACTTAAATTTATTATCAAAACTATTCAAGAAGATCGTAAAAAAAAATCATTTCGCATCATGGATCCAGAATTTTTGCGTACACATTTTGAAGCAGTGCAATGGCGTGCAGATGATAAGAGTGCTTTGCGCCAAGCAATTAATCTCCCTCATGATGGTAAAATTCGCCTTACTTCGTATGCTATTTTTTCGCTACGTGGGTCGTATAAAAAAACTAAGAATTATCCGTGTGGCCTGTATCAATTGTTTGCCGAGGATATTCAAAAAAAATATACCAAGCATCAAATTCTTGCAGGCGCTTTAGAGAAAAAAAAGAATCAACATAAACGTCGTGCTTTTGCATGGGTATCACGGCAAGGCCTTGAAGATGCGTTAATGCATGGTACGGTTATTGTAAAATTTGCTGATGGTGCAACGAAGATTTTAAACGTTGATCAGAACAATGGTATTGCGTACGATCGTAAACAAAAAAATATTTTAGCACAGAAACGTTATTGGTTTTTTAGAGAACTTAAAAATCAACACCCTTCACACCAATCATTGGTTGATCGATTTGTACAACGACGTGGCGTAATTTTTGCAGGCGATGTTTACAATATTGGCTTTGGCAAAGTTATTGCACTGTCGTACCAGCATCCGATTACGGGTGCACACGAAGTGCGATTAGGGATTTTGGCTGATACGGGTGGTGCATTTGTTAATAATTTATATCAGCTGGATATGTTTGGAGGCGTTTTTGCGAGCAAACAGGAATTTAAAGAATATCTAACAGGCATGCCGCTTTTTGCTCATGCTATGGTTTTATATAAGAGATAGTAACTCTTTTCTCCATTCATCACTTCCTAGCAAAAGATCGAGGGTATAACGATCTTTACTGGTGATGAGTTTGTGGTGCTCGGGATAGAGTTTGAAAAGTGTTGAAATAAGCGTGTGTGCAACGGTAAGCGGTTGTACTATTTTATGATCAAAGAGATGTATAAAAACTCCATGACATTGTTGTCCTTTAAATTTGGGAGAATCTGCAATGCCGTGGCAGCTATGAGGCGTGAACGAGATTGGTTCAAAAAAGACTCCAGGCGTTTTTTGTGCATTGAGAGTTGAAGCTAATTGCTGCGCATTAACCCAGGGTGCTCCGCATTGCAAAAATGGATACGCAGTACCGCGTCCTTCAGAATATTCAGTTCCTTCAAAAAACACCGTGAGTGGATAAGCGTAAATATGATCAATGCTCATGAGATTTGGTGATGGTGGAATAAAGGCCATCTGCCACGGATCGATTGGTTGGTCGCTTGGTATGACGGTAAGATTGGTGCCGATGGTAGCGTTGGCGTGTTCGAGCACGGTTCCCATTGTTGACCCATATAAAAAGGGAATTGGGAGTGCGCCAAGAAAAGATTGAAACTTTGGGGCACAGATTGGACCGGCTTTGTGCCACATCTGTAAAGGGTTGGGATGATCGAGGATGATAACTGGAATTTGTGCCTTTGCAGCAGCTTCAAGAACAAGCTTTGCGGTGCTCAGATACGTAAAACATCTGACGCCAACATCTTGAAGA
>JBAZHB010000054.1:0-8443 GCA_041652535.1 Candidatus Babeliales bacterium | reverse complement strand
TACGTAAAAGCAACCGCGCTTTGTGACAGTTCTCAAGTTCAAGCGCCGCTTTTTCCCATAAAGTTCCTGAACCGCGCGATGGATAATAAAATGTATCACGTATAGTACGTGGCTTATTGGTAACCCAGCGGCCAAAAAAGGCATAAAAAATTGCATGCCTCAGTGAAAATCCCTTAATACGCTGTGAGGCCCAATCAGCAGAAAGAGTGGTACATGAAATACCCCACAACTTTTCGGTATACGTTTTGAAAAACATGGAATAAAGACGATAGCCAAATTTATTCGTTATGCAGTCCTCAAAAGATTTTATTTTACGTACGGGAAACAAGCATGCTTTAAGATAACTCCCAACACAACGAATACACTCCCAAAAACTAAGTCCTTTAATAACGTTAAGAGGTTCAAGCGGATAGGTAAAAAACTTTTTTTTATAATAAATACGTGTGAAGCGTTTTTGTGCATGAAAATCATCTTTCATACGATTACGCCACCACTGCAAGATCTTTTCTGAATCAGTAAGATAATGATGCGGACCTATATCAAATCGACATTTTTTATATTCGACCGTTTTAGCAAGCCCTCCAACCATAGTATCTTTTTCAACAATCAAAACTCTGAATTGTTCAGATTGTGCAAGCTCAAGTGCAGCGGTAAGTCCAGCAGGGCCGGAACCAATAATAAGCGCTTCCTTTTTTGTGATTGCTTTCATACTACTCTCTTTCCGTGCCTACGCTACTCCAAAACGACACAGACAACATAATGAAAAACGGTTCAACTGGCAAACGCAAGCGTGCAAAGCCACAGAGACATGAAAGGCTAACAAAGGTACCCATCATCATAATTACAAAAATATGCTGCGGCAAAATACATAACTTTCTACGTACACCAGCCACCACCCAACCCAAAACACCTAAAAGTATTATCAGTTGAAGAAAAATTTCAGCATATATGAGAGGAATAATAAGCCGATTATGAACAGATGGCCCAATAAAACGCCCTATTATATCTTTGTAACTTCGCGTTGCATCATACGAAGGCAAAACGCCACCGGCATCAATACACAAAAGCTCAGCTGCATATAAAGAACACACCGTTTTGATAATATTGATCACACACAATTTGAATGTCTGCCAAGGATAGAGCATCAAACGCGCTCGTGCATAATGTTCTGCCTCGTATGCCCACACAATTTCAGAGGATGAAGTAACGCGCTGAGCAAGCTCATCATGCACCATTTTTTGTGCCTCAATATACGAAATGTGATATGCGCTTGCAGTAACACGTACCGCCCCATGATTAAGCAAATGCGCGCCGGAGAATGTGCTCAAAAAAAACAATCCGGTTATACAGAAATTGCGCAACAGCCATAAGCCTACGGGGATAAACCATGCCCCCATAAAAATCAGTATCTGTTTAATACTCGTAGCCCATCGGTAATTTTGCACGGCAAGTGTTATCAAACATATAATCATTAACCACGTTCCAACCGGACGAACTAATGAGGCAAAACCGAGCATTAATCCTGCGCCGCTTGTCCACAAAAATTTTCGCGCTGAATGCCACGAGATAAAAAAAAGAATAAGAAATGCGAGCAAGAACACAATAAAGGGCGTCTCACTCATAACAAGACCAGAAAGAATTAAAAAACCAGGATGAAGTGCCGTAAGAAATGTTGATACGTAGGCAACAGCATATACGCCAGGAAAAAGTTGCAACGCAAGCACATATACCAATAATGGAATGCAGCTTGAAAGCACTAATTGTGTCATAAGTGCGCGATCTGTATTGATGCCAAACATCGAATAACACGTTGCAAGAAATAGTGGATAACCGGGGAGGCGATAAAAATGCGGAGATCCATCTGGATTACTCACCCCATTGCCCTGAACGATTGAATAGGCAACGGCATGATAATGGCCCGAATCATACCCAAGCTTGATGGGATTGTTAGCAAGAAAAGCTTTAAAAAAAATAAATCGAATAATTAAAGAAAAAACAAAGATGCTCAATAAAAAAATATTTCTATGTTTTGTACTCGCCAATCCAACCATACACAGCTCCTAGAAGCAAAAGTGGCTCAATAGGCAAACGCAAACGCGCACATCCATATGCAAGCGTTATAACGGCAAAAAGACCCAAGAATGGCACAATCTGCACGAGTACTCTTCTTGCATATGAATCAACAATAGCCCTAAGCAGCAAAATGAACAGGCCAAAAAGAATGAAGAGTGATAACAAGAGCTCCCAATAAATCACCGGTATCAGCCATGGCTCCACTACACGCGGCATAAGATAGAGTTTTATCTTAAACCATAATGTTGCATCTTTACCATATACCGTACCACGGGGAACATAGAGCAAGAGTGTTGAATTTAAAGTTCCGCAAGTACGTATTATATGCGTAAGTGCATGCTTACACGCATTCATTGGATGTTTCCAGAGAATAGCAAAAGCAAGTTTTTCTGCTCGTTCATAACGTTCATACTCAGAAAGTTTTCTTCCGATACTGCGCTCTTCATCTTCAACCACTTTATCCCATGCAGCCAGCACCTTTTTTTTGGCTTGGAAATAATCAAGATTTTCCTGATCCATGATTACATAAACAGCTGAATACTGAAGAAAATGAAGGCCCGGAAGGGTATGAAAAAAGAGCGCTCCAGCAAGAAGAAAGTTACGAATAAGCCATATACTTATCACCATAAACCAACTGCCTACCAACGTACCCACCATGCGTATTCTGGTATGCCACGTTACATAAAAGAATATGATTAAAAGTATTGCCAGAGCAATTACATAAGGACCAATAGCTCTTATTAATGAGGCAATTCCTAATAAAAATCCTGCGCTCATCATCAAGCGATATGACCAAGGGCTTTGTAACGCCGCAAAAAAATAGATGAGAAACATAAGAAAAAAAATAAGAAACAATGTCTCGCTCAAAAGCATACCAGCATATATAACCAATCCAAGGTGAAAGACAGAAAGTATTGATGCTATCAATGCAATTAAGGGCATGGTTGGAAACATAATTATCCCTAATGCCCATATTAAAAGAGGTATAATGCTTGCAAGAGCTACCTGAATCCATAAGGTAGTTTCAACATTATCCAGAGTCGCCACATAACACGCTCCCAAAAATAACGGATATCCCGGGAGCCGATAAAAATTTGGCGTTCCTTCTTTGGTTGTAATGCCGTTGCCATGGGCAATTTGTAAGGCAACATTATGATATTGTTCCGCATCAAAAACGAGATTTTCGGCAATATGATGACGTGTATATGCGCCAAAAAAAATTAAACGAATCGCAAGCGATGCCATGAATAAAAAAATCAGGAAACATTTTTCTTTTTTGACCAGTGCCCATGTAACCATAACCAACCAACTCCTGAAAAAATAATAATGAATGGTTCAATAGGTAGCCGCAAGCGTGCACATCCATACGCAAGCGTAATACCTACAAATAAGAGCAGAAAGGGAAGCGTTTTTGCCAAAGCGCAACGTAGCGCAACGTCATACCATGCGGCTATCAAAGCACTCAACAATCCAATAAGTAACAGAATCCATAGTATTATCTCGTAGTAAATAAAAAAAATAAGACAACGATGGCGCGCATCAGGGAGCAAAAAGCGTTTAATTTTCGTCCATAGTGTTGTGTGGTAGGTATAGGTTGGCCACCGCTCAGCATCTGTCATTAATGGCTGTGCCGCATATAACCCGCTCAACGTCTTGAGCATTTGAATACATGCTGTTTTTAAAAAAAGCCACGGATGATTCACTATATATGTTTGTGCAATTTTTTGAGTGCAGCAGCATTGTTCATAGTCGTTGAGTGCTTTTTTAATTTTTTGTGTTTCTTGAGCAAGCACCACATCACGTTGATGCATCAGTACAGGGCGTGCATCTGCATACGAACAATGATCACGCTCCATAACGATATAAGCAGCCGTATATTGAAGAAAATGCAAACCTGGCAACGTATGAAAGCAAAACGCTCCGCACAGCATAAAGTTACGCACCAACCACGGAGCTACACAGATAAACCAGCTCGCGATCAAAGTCACTATTTTTTTGTATGCATCTTTGTGCGTGATACTAAGCGCAAGCATTATTGCGCAAAGCGCTACCATATAATGACCAACGGGACGAATAAGCGAAAGTATTCCAAGCATTGCTCCGGCACCTAGCATATGAAGCAATGAACAAGTTCGCGGTGGCAAACACCACGGCAGGCTCATACACGGCAAAAAAATAATAAAAAAGCATAAAAGAATAATAAGAAACAATGTCTCAGTTGCCACCATACCGGCATAGGTAATAAAACCGGCATGAAAGCAGCTCATCACCGCAGCACAACGCGCACATGAAAGTGAAAAATTAAGACGCAAGGTAAGAAAAAAAATGAGCACGGGAATAAGACAGGACATAATAATTTGCACAAGTAATGCCTGCGTAATATCCCCACACATTAAACACACCGCTAAAAAAAATGGATAACCCGGAAGCCGATACATTTGCGGATGGCCAGGAGAAAAACAAATGCCATTACCAGTGCATAAATTTTGTGCAATACGATAATACTGATCAGAATCGAAAGGAAGCCACGCATTGGTTCCATGATGCAAAAATACAAAGGAAAAAATTAAACGTAGGGCCAAAGCAAGAATAAAAATTCCGCTCAAAAAGTATATTTGAGACGTTATTGAGAATTCTTCTCGCGAATATGCCATACACTCAAGCTCCATATAATCGCAAGTATACTCAGCACAAAAATTATATTGCCTCTACTTATGCTTCCATAAGCGCCTGACACATATAACCCACTGCGTATAACACAATAAGAATCCAACACCTGTGCAAAGCGATATCTAAAAATGTCTGCATGATGACATTGGCATATCGTCATCATAAGTACTGCAATCAGAACAGTAAGCATGCCACTTGCAAGAAGATATCCATTTCGTCTTATCAACAATGTCTTTTCATACAATACGGTAAGTTTTAATGGGCCTGATCGTAGCGGCCATAGAAGTATGCCAAGCGTACCAAGACACATAAAAGGAAGAACATAATTACCCAGCAGTTTGACCAGAACAAGGCTCCAATCTTCCGTCAAACATAAGGGAGGCATCAACCATGCATACGGTTTAATGGCTGCAAAGCTCAACATACTTTGATAGGGCACGAGAGGGTTGGTCATTGGATGCATATAATAAACAAAAAAGAATGTTGTACAGACCAACGAAAAGAAAGCAGCCATACGATAGAATCCGGTAATTAATAAAAATGGCACGGTCCACAATAAGTACTGTGGTGAAATTCCACCAGCCCCAAAAATAAGCATAAGACTTGCAAGCACCGCATGAAAAATATCAAGTTTTTCACGATAATATAATAGAGCGAACACTACAATTACACCCATCATCCAAAAGCGGTTCTTAAACAAAATCGCCAAAATTCCTTGATTAAAAGGATAACCAAAAGGCAACCCGCAGGTTTGAATACCTTGATTGAAATAACGCAATACTTTATCGATCATGCATATCACATTAAATCCATAAAGCGTAAGCGCGGCAAAGCATACGCTCACCATCACGCATGCTCCCAAAATGCCCATCATTTGCAAGGAACAATATCGCTTAAAGGCCGGAGTCCATGAACGCCATGGTTTGATATACATCAAAGCAAGACCGCAAAAAATAAATATACTCGCAACTACATAGGGCACTAACGAACCAAACATATATACGCATAGCTGCAACGACAAAGCACGATTCATTTTACAGGCACCAAAAACGGTGCCTATGAGCACAAGCGCGCCAATGCCCACCGCACCAAGTATGGGATATAATCGACCAAGTTGTTCTTTGAAAGACGCCCATGGAACAAAAAAGAAAAGACTAAAAATGACTGGGAGAGGTTTAAGCAAAAAGGCAAAAGCAAAAAGAGCCCCATAGATAAAATATTTTTTATATGAATCCTGGAAGCAGGTGCGCACATATAACGCAAGCACAAAGAAAAATATCGGTAATGCCTCCCATTGGCCGTGAATACAGGTAATAATAATTGCAATAGGCGATAAAGCATAGAGCTGGCCAATCAGAAATGCATGATGTGGCCGTATATGACGAAGAAGATCAAATAGAAGTACGGCTATAAGTGCATCAAAAAAAATTGGAATCGTTTTAAAACAAAATGCGAGTGGCAATTGCGTTAGGATACTGAGCAATCCACAGAGCCATAAATAAAATGGTATGACAGGAAAAGAGCACCATATAGCCGCAGGATAAAGCTTAAGTGTATTATTGAGCGTATGTACATGTATACCGATGAAAGCTGATACATCAATGCTTCCATAAAAAATGTAGGCCGGAATAGCGCGAATAACTACCGCCACAGAAAAAATAATTATTCTACGAACAATATCATTGGTTATTTTAAACATTACGCTACTCTTCACGTTCTCGTTTTATTTTCACATCAAACCACACTATAGCTATAAACCATACGCATCCCCACAGCAGCAAAAGATTCACTGCATTGCAATATAATGACGCGTTCGTACGCAACACCGCCATTGAACGCAAAACATAATGCGAACCATTGCACACAATTGCATAAGAAGCGTAACGATGCATCGCAAGAGTATCAAAAGCCGCTGATAGTGATTGAGAACTTGTTGTTAACATGCACATAAAAATAGCTGCAGAGAAAAAAACTATTCCTCGCACAAACCACAATCCAGGAATACGCCGAGGAGCTTTTACCCAAGCATCATCACAAACCTGCGCAGTTCTCATTAAAGACCAGAGTATCAACCAGCAACTCAATGGAATAAGCAGATTACCTACTAATCCAAGCACAAGTACAACGCTATCATTACTCACAAAACAGAGCGGCGGCGCAAGATATGCATATGATGGCAAGGGAGCAAAGCTTAAGCGATACAAGAAAGACCAATCACAGTGTTGCGGAGGATTATAATAAATTGCATACAACATCGTGGTACACAATCCATATATGCCTATACTTTTGTATAAACCTTTAAACAGTGCGCATGGAATAAGCCATATAAGATAGTGTGGGCACAAACCTGAAATGCAAAAAATTCCTGCAAAAACCATTATCATAGCATCAAACACATCAATCTTGCTTCGATAATAAGTGCTTGCACATAGAACAACCCATATCAACAAGATCATCCGATTCTCTAAAAAAGTTCCTACGGCTGGACACAATGATGAAAAAATTAAACGTAACCCAATTCCTTGTGGCCCTTTATTGGCATAACGAAGGCAGGCATCAAATAGTCCTAAAATGTTGAAGCGGAGGCCGATAAAAATTAAAAATGCGCAACCAATTACAACTATAAAGCTGCTCAAGGCAACAAGGTGCAAGGCAACATGACGTCTAATATACGCTGGCGCGGCATACAATTTTCTTCCAATCCCCCATCCCACCATCAACAGCACAATAAAAAAGACTCCTGCGCACAGTTCAATGCTCGTCTGATTGTTAACAAGAAAAGGTCCTATATCCATAAGACGATGCTTGGTCAGCGCTAAAAAAACGAAAGCTCCCAGGATACTAAGACTTCCTATAAATCCTATAATCTTCAACAATTGCCACCATTGCCCAAGTACACGAGGAATACCTACCAATGGCGTAAAAAAAAAGGGAAGCAAGAGAAGCCCTATTGGCTTAATAAGAATCGACAATCCAAAAACAGCTCCAAAAATAATCGATGCTGTGTAAGAAGCATCGCCATAATCTCTGATATAAAAGCTTAAGATAAGCGGTAATAAAAATACCGATTCCCATTGTCCATGAATAGTGCTTATCACGACACTCACCGGACATAGGGCATACAAAAGACCAACCCCTAAAGCATGTCCTGCTTTTTTTTTAAGTACCATTTCATAGAGCAAAAGAGCAAGCGCAACATCACAAAAAATAGGAATTAATTTAATACATACCGCCAAAAGCAGACGAGTTTTGACAGCTAAAAAGCCGGCAAACCAAAGATAAAATGAAATAGATGGCAACATGTTCCAATTTTTTATGCCATAGGAAATGGGGCCATCGCGTAAGATGCATCCGATAATTTCAGTAAATGCATCAATATCACAACTGCCATAAAAAATATAAGCCGGAATGATACGTACAATCAGTGCACTTATCCCAATCGTACACCGTGGGTAACGCAAGAAAAAATTACCAAGCCGCTTGAACATTTCATTCATATACGCCCCAACCTAACAAGGAACACATTAAAAGAAATGGCTCAATCGGTAACCGCATGCGTGCATATCCACCTGAGAGAGCAATAATCACAAAAAGCGCGATAAATGGCATCATCCGGATCCACGAACAAACATCAGCGCGAGAGCATTTTGCGCTCAACACGTTTAATAAACCTCTAAAGAAACCAAACAGTAGCAGAAAA
>JBAZHB010000053.1:0-8511 GCA_041652535.1 Candidatus Babeliales bacterium | reverse complement strand
AAGCGATCGCTCACTTCTTAATCTTTCGCCAACCATGGCAGTAGTTACTAATATCGATGCTGAACATCTTGATACCTACAGCGACATTGACGACATCAAAAACACCTTTAAACACTTCTTGGCACGGCTCCCTTTTTACGGAAAAGCCTTTGTCTGCATTGATGACCCCAATGTTCGTTCGATTTTACCGCTCCCTCATGTGTACACCATCCGCTATGGACTCAGCGAAGATGCCGACATTATGGGCGACATCATCGAGCTGGGTGTCTCATCATCGGTTTTTGATGTCTATGCTATGACCCAAGTCTCTGGCTCGCATCAAAAAGAAAAGAAATTGCTTGGGCGCATTTCGCTCAGTATTCCCGGCCGACACAATGTTCTTAATGCCCTTGCTGCTATTGGCCTCAGCCTCGAATTTGATGTCCCTTTCATAACTATTGCACACGCGCTTGAAACATTTAAAGGTGTTGAGCGTCGGTTTGAATTTAAAGGCATGTGCAATGGGGCGGAAGTCTTTGACGATTACGGGCATCATCCAACCGAAATCAAAACAACTCTTTTGGTTGCCAATAAACGCAAACAAAAACAGCTTCATGTTATCTTTCAGCCGCATCGCTTTACGCGTACCCAAAAGCTCTGGGATGACTTTGTTGCCATTTTTGCCGATACCAACAACCCTTATTTAATCAACACGCTTTACATCACAGATATCTATCCGGCAAGCGAAGCGCCTATTCCCGGCATTACCGCTGCACGCCTTGTAGAAGCGATTCGTCAGGTAAATCCCAATATTAATGTTGCCTATATGCCTACCTATGAACAAATCACCCTCCATGCTCGTACGGTCATTAATGAGGGCGACCTCCTTCTGACCATTGGCGCTGGCAAGGTTAATCAGATCGCCGAAGCGCTCGTACAAAGCAACGTAAAAAATTGACAAAATCTAAAAGATTAGCGATTCTGGCACATCGTTTCTCACTATTTTTTATTCCCCTTTTTTACTATAAGGAGTGCGATGAAAGCAACATCCGGGGCATTACCGATTATTGCGGCTTTTTTGTGCCTTGCAAGTATTCAATTTGCTGGTGCGAGTGACAACAAAACTGTTGTAGAAAAAATGAAAGAGGCCAAACCGGTAACGCGTCTTGGAAGCGTGCGTGCACCAAAACCTGGCGAAAAGGGACCCTTTACTATTAGTAAAGGCGACGCCGATTTGACGTTGGGTGGCAAAGTCCGCGTTGATTATGTCTTTGATGACAATGTCTACATGCTCAACAAAAATCTCCCTGACGAAGAACAATACTTCAAAGAAACCGTTGATATCACCGTGGCAGCTGCTTATGGCCACGAAAAATATGGTTACAATGCCGTTGATATTTTTACCGACTTACGCCATAAAGGCGTCTGGGGGAGGCCGCTTTCTTATGCTGATAAAGATGCCGGGCTCTTGGGATCAAGTAGTATAAAATTCAACAATGAAAGCAATTCAATCTTTGGCCCCCATGCACATACCTCAACCAAAACATTGACCTGGTTCAATGAAGCGTGGTTGCGCTTTAGTCTTAATGCCGCACTCGGCGTTGGAAGAGATGGTCGACATATCCAATTCATCAAATTGGGCTGGTTCCCTTTTGACCTTGGTCGAGGCATTGCACTTGGTTCATACTACGGGCTTAATCGCGAACTTATTGCACTGTATAACTACAGCGAAGATAAAGCAGCTCCTGGTATTAACCTGACTGGTGACATTGTTAAAGATCGTCTCAAATATGATATTTACTATGCCCGCTTTGAAGAACGTGGCAAAAGCTTTGACGATGTTGTCAACGTTGAAAAACGTTATATTGTCGGCCGTCGCACCCACCCATGGCGCGGTGTTAGCAAAAATGATGATTTGATTGCCGGCCGTATTAAGTGGAAGGCACTCAAGAGTGAAAACGATGGCGAACTCTACTTCGAACCTTACATTTTTTATAATGCCGCCTCAGATAAAAAAGTAGATATTCCTGCCGACTCAAAGGCCAACTGGGGTTCGTATGGCATGCAACTTGAATATGCTTACAAAAATTTTGAATGCGGCGGCGAATTTGCGCTTAACTACGGTAAAGAGCATCTCTATAATATCGACCGCGATCAAACCGGTATTCAAAATAGAGACGGCTATCTTAAAGAAGAGCATCCAAAAATCCTTGATAAAAATCCTAATGATCCTTCGGCCATGCCCGTTCCTGTATCCGCTTATACCAATAAGGCATCGCGTGAACCTGTTTATGTTAATGGGGAACAAATCAACATCGCCAATGGCGCAAGCGAAGATTATCCATTCTATAACGCCAAAGACCGTTTCCGTAAGAGCTACACCAATAAGCTTGGTGGCTGGATGACCGTTGTTGATGGCGCATATACCTTTGCCAAGTGGAATCTTAAACTTGCGCTTGCCTACGCCTATGCCTCAGGCGATGACAATCCACATACCCTACAAGTCAATAAAACTTATCATGGATTTGTCGGGCTACATGAAAACTACAATGGTGGCAAACGCGTTAAAAGTATGATTATTCTGGATGAACGTGATTTATTACGTCCAGTTGCCAAAGCTGATAACCGCGTCGACACATCACGCGACATACACTTCAGCAACCTTCAGTATGTTGGCCTTGGTTGCAAATGGCTTCCAAAAAGTCGCATCAAGAACTTGCTTATCTGGCCTAACATTCTTGGATTCTGGGCAACGCATCGCATGCACAAATATGTTCCTGACCCAACCAATCCAAATAAATCTGGGCGCCTTTCAGCAACCGAATACGCACGTGACTTTTTGGGAACTGAAGCCAACATTTGGACAAGCTGCAACTTGGTAACCGACCTTCGTTTCTATATCAACTTTGCAGTCTTTTTTCCAGGAGGCTTTTATAGCGATATGAAGGGGGTTCCAACAAGTCGTGAAATATTCACCTTCGTTGCTGAAGCAGATACCCGCCCTGACGCTGTACGTCTTGGACTTGGCGATGACACTGCATTCCACCTTAACGTTGGTATTGAATACAATTTCTAAGAATTTGAAATAATCATTCATTCGTCGTCCTCGCGAAAGCGGGGATGACGTAAAGTACAGCTAAAGAAAAACCCCGTCGATTTGCTCGACGGGGTTTTTCTTATGTAACGCTACTAAAATGTACTAGCCTAAATGCGCATCGATCTTTGCGCGCAAAGCATCTTTGTTCATGTAACCAGATTCTTTGGCTACCAACTTTCCTGCCTTAAAGAAAAGAAATGTTGGAATTGACGAAACGTTGTATTGAATAGCAATATCACGTTCTTCATCAATATTGATTGAAACACATTTATATTTGTCGCCCAGTTCTTTTGCCAAGTCCTGAAAAATTGGCATCATCATTTTGCAAGGGCCGCACCAGGTTGCGTAAACATCAACAACCACGGGAAGCGATGATTTGATAACTTCTTGATCAAATGTTTGAGCGGTAACTGCCTGTGCCATGAAATAACCTTTCACTTCTTTGATTCGAACGTGCTTTTAAGATGCAAATCTTTAAGCAAAGCCTCATCAACTGCAGATGGTGCCTGCATCATCAAACAACTTCCATTCTGTGTCTTAGGAAAAGCAATAACATTGCGAATTGCATCAGTCCCACACAGCATCATAACCAGACGGTCAAGGCCAAACGCAAGACCACCTTCAGGCGGGTACCCAAGATTTTGTGCTTCAAAAAGAAAGCCAAACTTTTCGGCCGCGAGCTGTTTATCGATACCGAGCAAATCAAAAATTTTGTTTTGAACTTCTGATGAATGAATGCGTATCGATCCACCACCAAGCTCTTCACCGTTGCATACCAAGTCGTACGCACGTGCCTTAATGTCTTTCATCTCAAGCTTTTCCCAGCCATCTTGCGGCGCGGTAAATTGATGGTGACGCGCCTGCCAACAAGATTTTTCTTTATCGAATTCAAAAAGAGGAAAATCGGTTACCCAAAAGAGTTCATGGCGTTTGGTATCAATAAGATTGAGCTCTTTACCAAGCGTTAAGCGCAACTGACCAAGAGTAGTCCACGCTTCTTCGTATTGACCAGCAATAACAAATAACGTATCGGTTTTACGCAAACCAGAAAGCATCTGCACGGCTGTTTGGAAAAAATCTGCGGGCAATAATTTTGCAAGCGGCGAATCGATACTGCCATCTTCACGCCAGCGAATCCAAACAAGCCCTTTGGCGCCTAGTTCTTTGGTAACATAATCGGTCCAATGATCAAGTTCCGCACGAGAGAACTTTTTATCCGTAACGTGCAAGCAGCCAATCCGGCCTCCCTGCTCGAGGGTTGATGCAAGAAATTTTATGGGCGTCCCGGCAAAAAGTTGAGAAATATCTTTGATCTCAAGCTCAAAACGCATATCCGGTTTGTCACTGCCAAAGCGCGCAAAAACATCGTCATACGTAAAACGTCTGAGCGGAAGCGCAAGCTCAACATTGAGAAACTTTTTCCAGAGTTTATGGATAAGCCCCTCACACACTGATTGAATATCTTTTTCATCAATAAAGGACATTTCGATATCAATCTGAGTAAATTCGGGCTGACGATTAGCACGTAACGCTTCATCACGAAAGCAACGTGCTATTTGAAAATATTTTTCTACGCCACCAGCCATCAAAAGTTGTTTGTACAGCTGAGGGGATTCGGTTAATGCATAAAAGGTTCCCGGCTGTAGTCGGCACGGAACAAGAAAGTTACGTGCGCCACCAGGTGTACATTTGGTCAAAATGGGAGTTTCAACTTCACAAAAGCCGTGTTCATCGAAGTAATTACGCATGATCATCATGACATCATGACGCATCTTGAGAAATTGCTGCATTTCAGCACGACGTAAATCGATATAGCGGTAGCGCAGGCGCATCTCGTCAGAAGCAGTGCCCTCGCCCTCAAGTTGGAAGGGGAGCGGTTGCGCTCTGTTGAGCACCTGCAATGTAGTAACTAAGACTTCATAGCGCCCTGTCGGCAGCTTGTCATTGATTTTGGCACGATGCGCAACGGTTCCTTGTACCGCAATCACCCATTCAGCACGCAAGGCACGAACCTGATTGGCCATGTCTGCATCAATCTTTGCTGGATCGAAAAAGAGTTGGACCACGCCACTTTGATCGCGCAGATCAAGAAAAATTAATCCACCAAGATCACGATGCCGATGCACCCATCCATTGAGTGTCACGACACTGCCAACATGTTCTTCGTTAATAAGACCGCAGGCTATACTGCGTTTGAGGAATTGCATTCATGCCCTTTCAACTACCACAAATATGCGTCATTGTATCGCGCTGAACGGCGCATACAAAGCGATGGTTAATTTTAGCAGCTTTTGCGTAAAAACGAAGGGCGGCAGCTTTCCAGCCCCCTGCCCACAAACCATTGCCCTCCGCCTTTCAATTGTGCCATGCTGCTTTCAAATAGATGAATTTTAAGGAGAAGATCATGGCACGAGGCTTTTACATAAAAATCGTCGTTATTTTAATATTTTTGCTGCAACCACTCAGCTAGGAGAAAGTTATGAAGTACTCGCGTCTTGCACAGATCACCATTATCGCCATAATGTGCAACCTGGGCATCGACAGTCTTTCTGCCATGAAAAAGGAGGCCGCGCCGGCAAGCGAACAGGAACTGGTCGCAGCTGACAATCTACGCGGTTACAGAAATTTAATTATGATCATGGAATATGGCGCAGAAATACTGGATAATAGCAACGAAGCTATTCTGGAACTCATTGCCGCGTTTCAACAACCATATGCATTTATTTTGATCCCAGCACCGCTTTGGGATTATTTTATGCGAGCCAAGATTGATATTGAAAAATCATCCGAAAAAATCGATGCTCAAGCTTTTTTTGATCAGACCAAATGGAATATGCACAAAATTTGTCTTAATCAGGCTGAAAAGGGAAAAGCACATTTTTACATTTTAATTCCTCAAGAATATGCCAAACAATTAAAGGAACATTCAACAATACCAACACTCAAAGAGAAACTTTCAAGATTTTATGATACATCATTAGATGAGGAAGCACTTAACAAGCTCAATGATCTTGGAATAAGCCTCTTTGCCACCTCTAAAGTCGATAACCCTTATACAGAATGCGGTGAACTTGGAAAGGCTCTTGATACCTACCATAAACCAGAACAGAAAGACGAGCTTAAAAAGCAAATCTTAGCCATATTCAGCGAAGAAGTCTTCACGCACAACAAATTATTGGCCTGCTTGAACAACCTCATGTCAATCAAAAAAACGCATGAATATCTTCTTAAGCTTAAAAAGCAATTTGAAAAAGCCCCCGATAACCTTGAAATTCTTGATAGCGCATTATCACTTTTACCACGTTATAATGTCTATCTTACAGGGCATGGAACATCTCCAGCCGCAAATCCTACAACCGAAGCGCAACTAAACTCTTTATTAGAACGAGCTCGAAAATTCGGCTTCTGGCCAGGAAGTGAACAATCATCACCATTATCAACTTCACAAGAAATTCGTGACTTCAGAAAGGATCAAGCCGAAATATCAGAAAATCTTATTGATTTTATTGCCGGTCTTACGCCGCGCGTTTTTGGAAGTACGCTTGAATTTTTTAATGGAGTTACAAACTTTTTTACCATCTCAACATGTCATGGTGCTGGTATACATCTAGCGCTCCCGTTTGTTTTCATGAATTCTCCTCAGAAACTTTCCTATACACTGGTCACGCAAGCGCTTCTCCATGCACCGACAACTGCTAGGTCTGCATTCAGAACAGGTCCAATTACAATCCCGCCTATTGGTTCAATAACCGGTTCAATTACTCAAGGAACTTCAAGGTATTATTATATAATTACCCTCGCATTCAAAAAGTTCTTTAATGGCGTCAGCAATTTCTCTGCCTTTATAGAAAACGAAGCAAAGCTTATCCAAAAAACTTCTACCCCGAAGAAAAATTACTTTGCACGACTTCTTAATTATGTTGCAAATTTTTTGGACAATGAGGGCGGTATACGCGATATCAATAATGTTCCATGGGTTAAATTACCAGGCAACACTCCTTGGCAAGTTGTTTCTTTCATTGATAATCAGGCACTCTTTATTACCGATGTAATGATACGAGCGCAGCAGCTTGAAAAAGCGCCTATCATAGAGGGACAAAAACCGCTCGGCCAGATTTTACAAAAGAAAATGAGCGGCCTTCCAGAAGAAGCTCACCCCCCTCAACAACAAGCGCTAGAAATTCCTATACCAGCTAACAAAAATCTTATCTTTGTCGCCACTCATGTTGTTCCACTCAGGGTATTTTTTGAAGAAGACAAAAACTCTTACCTGCCCCCAAAACCTAAGTCTATCATTCCTCTTGGACAATCATTTGCCCCTGGTCTGCACGTAACCGAGTTTACTTCCATCGCAACCGATTATGACTTTAATACGTTTTACAAAAGCGTATTAAAACCGGTAACTGAAGACGGCCAGCCATTATTTAAGATGCCTGAAAATACTCTTTTCTTCATTAAAGAGCTTATCTGTAAGAAAGGTTCTTTTTTACAGTCAGCCGATCAAAAGGACTACGAGCATGCAGATGAATACTTTACCATCAACAATTGTATGGTCCTTTTTGATGTACCAGGCTTTGAAGATTACGATATCTGTTTTATGATCGGCACTACCTGCTGTGGCATAAAACGTGGAACCTCAAAAAAAATTGATGCTCTTAATTGCGATCAAGATGTCGAAGAAATTGATCTTAATAAAAAGCTTATCGAAGCGTTTAAACGTAAGAATAAAGGCTTAGTTGACATACTGATTAAAGCCGGCGCCAATGCAGCTGTCATCAAAGCACAAGAGGAGCCGGCAACCAAAAAGAAACCTGCACAGCCAAGAATAGTACGCGCAAAGTCAATGCCACAGTAGCGGTTGTAGCATCATTGCAGCAATTGCCAACGCAGCAAAAAGCGATAGTACGCCAAGTACAATTGACAACCATCCTACGCGTCCTTTGGTCCAGTAATACGCCGTAGCACCCAGTGCAACAAGCAAATACACAAACCATGCAACATTTTGACCAATAAGGTTTTGCGCAAAGTAGCCACACATTGCCACAATAACAAATCCAAACGCCTTTTTGACCTGATCCATCCACTCGCCCGCACGCGGCAAAAGCATTAGTGAACTAGAAAAGGTACCAACAATAAGCAGCAATACACCAAGCCCAAGCGCAAAACTAAAAAGCATCAAAAATCCCATAACGGGCGATTGTTTGGCCGCAACGCCAAGCAAAAGGCCAAGCGCAGGCGTTAAACACGGCGATGTCACCGTTCCTGATACCATGCCCAAAAGAAAGCAATTAAAAATCGAACGCTGCTGAGCCTGATCTCTTTTCATCAAGGCAAAATTAGGAATATATAATTCGTAAAATCCAAACATTGAACCTGCAAGATACATAAAAAACGCCACTACCAACACAATAAACCAGGGTCGGGCAAACCACGAA
>JBAZHB010000052.1:0-8693 GCA_041652535.1 Candidatus Babeliales bacterium | reverse complement strand
TATGCTTCTAATGATGCCGTAATAATTGCTTCGCATCACAAAGATTTTGCTAAGGATAAAGCGCGAAAAATAATTGCCGTTAACAAAAAGACCTATGAAGTTGAACTTATTGATTATAAGGATGGCGATCCGCGTAATCCATGGGCTGAATGGAAGTTTGCAGGACGAGAGACAATTGGCGCTGTTGATTTTGATAATGTCTGGCTTGGCAATTCTGCTGCAGCGGGTGCGGTCAAAGGTCAGTTGGCGTTTTTAGCTGCCCGTAGCACTGATCATGAAATTAAGCGTTTAAAAAGAGAACTCGAGCCTTACGCCTCAACACTTGGTCCGTTAGATTCGCTTGAAGAAATGCGTAAAAAAGAAATTACATATATTTCGCTTAAAAAAGCAACATGGGGGGCTTTGGCAAGTTGGTATGATGCTGCTGTAAATGATATTAATGTGTGGCTTGGTGCGGTACAAAAAATAGCTAAAGTACTTGCGCAGGTCATTATTGATGCTGGTACCAAGAGTGGAGAATCACCAAGTGACTGGGAAGCGCGGATTGCCAATAAAATGCTTGAGCAGCAATATAGCGCTAAATGGGAGGCAATTGTTGCTGCTGGTGGTGGCGATCCGGTGAATCGGGTTAACACCATAGTGACTCCTGGCGCTGGCAAAGCGCAAGCGCTATCTTTTTTACAATGGGCTGAGATAGCCATTCCTGAAATAAAACAGGGTTTTGCGCAACGTGATTATGAAGATATTCAACGTTATGGGGTCAAGGCATTTGAACTGAGTAATAGAACGCATCCTGTGCAATATGAATACATGGCATGGCGCAAGGATAAGACATCATGGCAGCGCCAAATGTTTGGTGTTTGGCTTTTAGGTACCCTCAAAGATATCAAAGACATTAGCTGGAGCGATTCTGGCGCTCCTGATCAATCAAGTCCGAATGTGCCACAAGAGGCGCCACTGATTTTGCGTGCAAGCCCGGAGGGAATCCGTCGCCTTGCTTCACGCGATAGACTGATTGCACTTTATGAACAGCAAGAAAGAGGGCAGGAGGCTGCTGATGATGGTGCCGGCTATGTTGGCGATAAAAATGATCCAAATCTTGGCCAGTTTCAGAGTGGTGTTTACACCCCATGGGACGGGGATATGTCATCAATTCAACTGTTGAGCGAGACTGCACAAATTGTACGTGAAGGTGCTGTTGTTAATGCAGGTGGCTCTTCAGATGTAACCGATATTTATGTGGCACAACAGCCTGAAATGAAAGGCCATGGTTATGAGCGTATTGAGGATTTTGGTCCTGAAAAATCAGTGACGTTGAATTCCTTCTACGCTGATGGGTTTGCATGGCTTGAGCAGTCTATGTTGTACCCATGGCAAGGTACGTTGATTTTCAGCGCCAAACCAGGCGATGATGGCAATGTACGTATTGCGTTAGGGACGGCGACAGGTTCTGATGCAGAATATATCATTGTTATTGGTGATGATAATAATACCGTCTCTCGTATTTATAAAAAACGTGCATTCAAGAAGGGTGAAAGCTCAGAAATCCAGTTTGATGCTGTTCTTAGTGTTGTTCCCAAAAGAGGTATTCCTCGTGAGGTTATGCCCTGTGTTCGTCCTGGACGATTAGAGAACTTTTGGGTGAGTTTGAATAATGGTCTGATTGTTGTGGGTAAGGGAGAACCTGGTATTGGCATAATTATGGCCTGGAAAGATCCTAAATATAAACAGGTCAATAAAATAGGATTTAGTGCCTATGGAACTTCTACAACCTACCAGGATGTACAACAAATTGATTATCCGCTTATTTCAAAAGTTCCGTGGAATTTACCGTATGTAACCATTGGTAATGCTAGTGTTGGCAAAGAGCGCTCTCCAGCTTGGCTCAACTTACCTTTGTCGCCAGCCGATGCGGGCGCGATTGAATTTAGTGCAACCGGCGATGGCGATTTTAGTCTTTGTTTTGTGCAGGATCCAAGGATTGTTCAAGGAGAAGCAAATAAGGGATACGACATTGTTTTTGGTGCGCAAGGAGTTTCTATTAATCGCCACGAAACTCCTCAAGATGCTGTAGTGACAAGTGATGTTAGAGTTAATCGTGCTCAAAAACTGTGGGCAAGCTTGTATAAAGGCATGATTATTGTTGGCCAGGGTGATTTTGGTCAATCGCCATTTTTATTTTGGCAAGATTGGTTTACGCGGGATGAAAGCGTTTTGCAGGGTATCGCGCGTGTTGGGTTTGTAGCTCCTAGGGGCAATGTTGCTATAAGTAATGTTGCGTTGTGGCCAGAGGTAGAAATAGGTTTTGGTGACGTTAAAACAAAATATGAAAAAAAAGGCGTAGATTTTGTGCCCATACGTGGTGCGCTCGAGGTTGTTGCGCCGTTCTGGTATCGCGGTTTTCAAGATGGTCCATTAGTACGCGTGCGTGATATTTATTCCAATCGTCTTTTGTATTTGGAATCAACGCCTCGTCCTGGTGCAACATATACGTATGACCTCAAACTGACCAAAGATGGCAAAGCAAGCTTTGTCTTAATGGGATTTGAAAAAAGTCCTTATGAACTTGAACTTCAGCGTCGGGCGACAATTACAACGCGTACCGCTGAAGCAGCTGAATATTCAGCTGCAATAATGTCACGTAGCGGAATCGAATCAACGAGCGCAAGTATTGCGGTAACGGCGTCGGCGGGGCTTCTTGCAGGTGCGGTTCTTTCGCGTATTCTTGCAGCAAGCGATGAAGCTAAACTTTCAGAGATACAATCTCTTGCTCAACGTTATATTCCACCACCAGACCAAGTTACTCGTTCAACAGCACAGCTTGCAGAGCTTTCTGCCAATGTTCAAAATGCTGTTAATAGCATCAAAAATTGGTATGCAACTTCAGCAGTTAAATTAGAAGATGCACTCGAAAAATATAATAATATTTTGGACAATATGATTGCATTTGCCTGCCTTGATGCAGTGCCTAAAAAAAGCATTATCGATGGCATTGGCGCTTTGTACAAAAATGTTAATGTGCGAAGACTTGATAATTCGACCTATGAGTTATATGCAGCAATGTTTACACTATTACTTAAGGCATACAATAATCCTTATCTAATCGACAGAATGGATCCACAAGAAGCACAGCGACGTCGTGAATGGTACTTGTGGGCAAATGAAATCTTCCAAGCTATTTACAAAAATCGTGAATTACAACGTGACGATGGGATTGATATTAAATTTAAAGGAGAATATCTCTGGTTACCTGAGGCCGATAAGATTCAAAAAACAGGCCGAGGATTTTTTACCTTTGAGGTTAAGGCTGATAGCGATGCATTTGTTGGATTTGCGCAGGCTTCAGATCCAACGCGCAATAGTGGCAAGCCAATGTATGAGATTGTTATTGGAAAATGGGGTAATACCAAGACGGAAATAAGTCGCAAGAGCCTTGGCGATCCAGTTGCCTCTTTCGATCAAGAGTTAAATAAATACAGCGAGCTAAGTTTGGATCCATTGGCCTTCCAACGTTATTGGATCAATGTTTGTGATGGCAAGATTTTGATTGGAAGAGATATCCCCGATGCGAAGAAGAAAAACGATTCAACCAGCCCATGGGGATGTATTGCAATGTGGTCTGACCCTTATCCTGCGCAGCAAGTAACGACGATTGGGTTAAGCTCATGGTATGCCGGGGTTGCTGTGCGTAACATGAAAGTTGCACCTGCTCTTCAAGACATGACCTCAGAGCAAATCCGGGATTTAGAAGGTGGAACAACTGAAAAAGAGGTTTAACGAGCAGGAATTTGCGCTTAAAAATGGCAAAATCATAGCAATCGAAGGGGTGGCTGTTCCAAGCCACCCCTCGTTCATTTTTGAAAAATATTTTTGACTTTTTTATCAAAAACGACATACTGAGAACCTAGTTTTTATCCCCTAAAAATTCATATTTCCAAAGCTTATTCCATTTAAGGACTTGACATGGCAACGAGTAAAAGTGGTGGCTCTACAGGCAACGGCCGTGATAGCATAGCAAAACGTTTGGGTTGCAAGCGCTTCGATGGCCAATTGGTTAATGCAGGCGAAGTTATCGTTCGTCAGCGAGGTACTAGAATACATCCTGGTAAAGGTGTGCTTCGTGGTGGAGATGATACGCTATTTGCCTCTATGAGCGGCCACGTCAAATTTCATTCCGGATTCAAAGGGAGAAAGTTCGTTTCTGTTATTCACGCTGCTTAAAAAGTGTGACGCAGTAAGCGTTAATGTATTCAATAAAACGGAGAGACTATGCAAGAAACAGCTGCCGGATCAATTCACTATAAAATAGATTTTCTTAAATATCGTTATGTATGGCTTGGCATTTCTATGCTTTATCTGCTTATCGGAGCGATAGCGTATGGCATAAAAGGTGGCTTCCGTTATCACATTGATTTTACCGGCGGAACTGAATTGCGTGTTTCTTTCGAGCAACCGCTTAGTATTGGGACCGTGCGAGACGTTATGGCTCGCAAAGGTTGGAAAGATGCTATTATTCAGAGCGTTGGCGCAAGCGATCGTGATTTTTTAATTCGCATTAGTGATGTGGTTAGTGGTATCGATGAAACTGTTAAAGATGCATTGAATGAGGGTATTGCAACCAATAAGGTACGCATTGAAGGCGTTCAGGCCGTTGGCGCTGAGGTTGGTAAAGATACAACAAGGAATGCTATTTATGCATTGTTGCTATGCCTCTTTGTTCTGCTGATGTATATAGCATTGCGTTCAGAGTTTAGATTCGGGCTTGGTGCTGTTGCCTCCTTGGTGCATGACGTATTGGCGGTAATGGTGTTCTTATTGCTTATTGAAGAGCCTATATCACTTGATGTCTTAGCTTCAGTTCTGGCAATTCTTGGCTATTCGCTTCATGATACCATTGTTATTTTCAGTAGAATTAAAGAAAATTTCAAAAAAATGAAGGGTGCTTCTGAGTACGATATTGCTAATTTAAGTATTAATCAGACGCTTAAAAGAACTCTTTTAACCAGCTTTGCTACCTTGCTTGCCGTTACGTCGATTCTTGTTCTTGGCGGTGAAAAACTTCATGGCCTTACGATTGTGTTATTTATCGGTATTATTGTCGGTACCTATTCATCAATTTATATTGCCAGCCCTGTAATGTTGTTGCTTAAGGGCAAGAGCAAATCTTAATTTTCATAGGTATTGTGATAAATACTTGAAAAATAGAAAATAATTTGGCAAGCTAAAGTTGAAAACATCAGAATTCTTTTCATTTTGATCTTTTTTATAGTTTTTTCTTGCTTTTCTTAGGGAAATTAACCGTTTGGTGGGGAAAAGCCCTGTGATTCAAAAGAAGCAAAAATAATGTTCAATTTCTTTCATCAATTTTTTGTGGGGTACAATGAGTAACAAACACGCCGAAGGAACAGATAAAATCACTCAGCAGCAGACTGTCATTCAAGAACCTGCTAAATCATCTGAAGCTGCTAAACCTGCTCAACCGTCTGAAGTTCCGGTTGCGCCCGTTGTTGCCAAAACGGCTGAAAAGCCAGTGCAAGGGCCACGTGTATCTCGACAGGTCGAAAAAGTTGCTTCACCGCAACGCGTCCAGCCGCAACCAGATGTTGTGCAACAAAATCCTGCTCCGGCCCCACAGGCGCCAGAACCTGTTATACCGATGAAATCAATTAATGTTCAAGAACTTAAAGAAATGAACATTACGAGTTTGATTACCTATGCACAAGAGCTTGGGATTCCTGACGTTGTTTCGCTTAAAAAACAAGAAATTATCTTTAAAATTCTTGAGTCTCAGTCCGATCAACGTGTCGAGATTTGGGGCGAAGGTATTTTAGAGCGCCTGCCTGATGGATTCGGCTTTTTGCGTTCTCCTAAATTTAACTACGTTCCCGGCCCTGATGATATTTATGTTTCCCCTGCTCATATTAAGCGTTTTGGATTGCGTACCGGTGACAGCATTAAAGGTACCATTCGTAAGCCCAAAGAAGGCGAAAAATATTTTGCCTTGCAGCGTGTCGAATCTATCAACTTTCAGCCTCCTGCTCACGTAACCACCAAGACGGTGTTTGAAAACTTAACTCCTTTGTTCCCTAATGAAAAATTTGATCTTGAAGGAGATCCTTCAGTTATATCAACCCGCATTATGGATATCCTTGTACCGATTGGTAAAGGCCAGCGTGGTTTGATTGTAGCTCCTCCAAAAACTGGTAAGACGCTTTTACTCAAAGAACTTGCCAACACAATTATTAGAAATCACCCTGAAGTTATCATGATTGTGTTGCTTATTGACGAACGTCCCGAAGAAGTGACTGATATGGAGCGTTCGGTTAAAGCCGAAGTTGTCAGCTCGACATTTGATGAATACGCAACGCGTCATGTCCAAGTAGCCGAGATTGTTCTTGAAAAAGCTAAACGGTTAGTTGAAGCAGGTCGTGATGTTGTTATTCTGCTCGATTCTTTGACGCGTCTTGCACGTGCGTATAATACCCTTGCTCCGGCATCTGGTAAGGTTTTGACTGGTGGTATTGATGCAAATGCCTTGCAACGTCCTAAACGTTTCTTTGGTGCAGCTCGAAATATTGAAGAAGGTGGTTCGTTGACTATTATGGCAACGGCGCTTGTCGAAACTGGTTCCCGTATGGATGAAGTTATTTTCGAAGAATTCAAGGGAACGGGTAACATGGAAATCCATCTTACACGTAAGTTATCTAATAAACGCATTTTCCCAGCATTTGATCTTCAAATGTCCGGTACCCGTCGTGAAGAGTTGATGCTTTCTGAAGAACAACTCAGAAATATGTTGGTATTGCAGCGATTTGTTGCAACCATGAGCACGACCGAAGGAATGGAGTTCTTGATCGATAAAATGCGTAAAACTAAAGTGAATCAAGAATTCTGGGATATGATGCTCAAGAAAAAAAATACGGAAAATAAGTAAACAATCTATGCTTATTCTTGGTATTGATACGTCATGTGATGAAACAGGTGCCGCGGTTTTTGATACCGCGGCACAAAAATTACGTTCACATGCCTTATTTTCACAAATTGATCTCCACGAAATCTATGGTGGGGTGGTTCCCGAAATCGCTTCTCGCTCTCAGCTCGAAAAAATCGATCTTATTATTGCTCATGCATTAAGTCAGGCGGGTATTTCTGCTGATCAGCTCGAAGGCATAGCCGTAACCAATAGACCCGGTCTTGTAGGCTCTCTTTTAGTTGGCGTTTGTTTTGCCAAAGGCATGGCATGGGCATTGCATAAAAAAATTATGGGAATTGACCATCTTGAAGGGCATATTTTTTCTTCTTTCCTTCAAGCAGATGGATCAGTTAATACTACTATCAAATTTCCCATGTTGGCGCTATCTGCTTCAGGGGGTCACACGGCGATGCATATCGTAAAAGATTTTGGCGTTTATGAACTTATTAGTCAAACACAGGATGATGCCGCCGGTGAGGCTTTCGATAAGATCGCAAAAATGTTAGGCCTCGGATATCCCGGGGGTGCTTTGATTGAAAAATTAGCAGCGCAGGTTAATTTCCATGACTTTTTTTCTTATCCGCGCACCAAGTTTTCGGTTGATCGACTTGATTTTAGTTTTTCGGGCCTTAAAACTGCTGTTCTTTATGACTTGGCCAAAAAAGGTGCCTATGATTTACATAATGGCCCAATAAAAGAAGTGCTTACGCAAACGTTACAGCAGCACGTGGCAAGTTCATTATTGGTTTGCATTGGTGATATTTTGAGCACTGCGGTGCAAAAAGCGTTGCACAAATACCCTGAACTTCAATGTGTGACATTTGCCGGTGGCGTTGCTTGTAATAAATATCTGCGCTCTCGTCTTGAAACGTGTTGCGTACAAAATCATAAAACATTTGTTGCCGCTCAGCCGCAATTTTGCACCGATAATGGAGCAATGATAGCATTTGTTGGAGGCTACAAAGCTCAACGTAATGAGTGGGATACGCTCGATCTTGACGTTACCAAAATATAATCATACAACCTTGTTCTTCCGAAAGCTTCTCATGCACTACGATAAAAGATTTGGTTTCTGTTTTGTTCTCTGTTCTTCTTTATTCTTTTCCTCCTATGCCTTTGGCATGCGCGACGCAGCTTCTGCTAGAAAAAATAATGGATTATACATGTTTGAATGTCTCAATATTTTTGCTGTGGTTCTTTTTCAGTATAAAGCACATATAAGCGATCTTGCGCATAGAACGCTAGAGAAGCTTCAGGATTCGGATACATATTTTTCGGGGACTGAATATACGGCAGAAAATGTTTTTAACACCTTCTATTCTGATGGCCCTGTTCCGCTTAATTACTTAGAATTTTTAGATGTGTATTCTCAGCATAAACCCAATATTGCTTTAGAAACTGATCTTTTCATGCTGCAAGAGGAGTTTCGTGAAAAAATGGACATGTTCAAGAGCAGTCGTGCTTTGATTGATCAAGAGATAGCGCGGCTTTTGCATGAGGGCGTCGATTATAATTTCTGCGATGATCAAGGCAATAATTTACTTATTGTGGCTGCTGCGGCTGGCTCAAAAAGTATTATTGAACATATTTTGGTACAGGATTCGCGTCCAGATATCAACGCTTCCAATCAAGCAGGTGAAGATGCATTTATCGTGGCGCTTAAATATGGACATTATGATGTTGCGCTATTTTTGCTTCAACAAAATGCATGTCCAAAGAT
>JBAZHB010000051.1:0-9117 GCA_041652535.1 Candidatus Babeliales bacterium | reverse complement strand
TTCCCAAAAAAAGTAATGGCGTGAAAGCAGCACATGAAAGATAAAGATTAAAAATGCAAAGAGCAGAAAAAAGGTAAAGACCTTGTCAGTAAGCGTAAAATAGCCGACCGGTGGACTCATCTGTTGAATGACAAAGCGATAGCCCAGCAGGGCGGTGATGGCAGTCAGTCCGACAGTTGTTTTGCCATTATGATTGTTAAAGCTCATGAGAAAACTAAAAAGTGCCAGAAGAATGGCGGCAAAGAGGGGGACGAAGATAAGCAAAATTTTGTTGATACCAATTTTTTTAAAGTCGATGGTGAACACCGCTTTGGGGCTGAGCATCTCACGCTGCGGCGCAAATTTATCAAAAGCAAGCGAGGCGTAGCCTGATACGCTGCGCAGTGCATGGACATCCCAGTCGGAGGTAAACAAGCGATCGGAGACGATGAATGAGAGCGCGCCAAAGCTATCATCAAAATACATTTCGTTAGGCGAAATAAAATTATTGGTTAGCACAATAGAAAGGCGATGATCTTCAAGCGGGAAGCGATAAAAATTGATGTCGGTTTTGGTTTCAAAAATGACATCGTATTGCACCAACATTTTGCCTTCATGAAGTGTGACGTAGGGATCTGATTTTTGCAGTATTTTACTATTTTCAAACGAGAACTGATTGATGGTGTTCAGCATGATCTCATTTTTGTTGAATTCAAACCAGATCATGGCGTTGACCACAAAATCATTGTTAATGAAATTGAAGGTAGGAAAGTTTCTAATGTACATACCAACTTTAACGCGGCTGGCAAGGTCTCTGAATTGTTTACGCATTTCAAAGCTGATCATTTTGACGTCCGGTATTGGATCATCACTTCTAAATGTGCTGAGCGCAACCACGAACAGTCCGATGATGTAAAAAAAGAGTAAAACAAAAACAAGAAATTTAACTTTGATATCAAGTAACGTGTTGAGTGATTTAAATACGCGTGCTTGCATATGAGCACTCTTCTTTTTATATGGTTAATTAGAATACGTTATCCATTCATGATGCAGCCCGGGATTGATCCACACTGCAGAAGAAAGTGAACGATCTGAAGGATCAAAATTCAGGTGCAGCCCTTTAAAATTTTCATGACGTAATGATTCAAGATCCTGCAAGAGCGATGGAATCGTTAGATTCTTGCCGATCCTTACAAGGCTTTTATCCAAAAGCGCCAAGGTAATAAAGGCTTCAAAGTAGAAGGGTGAATCATCATGTGAGGTCAGAAAGCTGCGCATGGCGCGTCGATATTCCTGCGCGATGGGGAGTTGGCTGGTAGATGCTTGAGGAACAACGGAGGTGACGGCAATATCAAGACCGCGTGATGTTTTGAGCAGGTTCTGAATGACGCCAAGATTGGAAAGCCCTAAAAAAAGGCAATTGTTTAAATTGGTGTTGGGACTGGTTGGCGCAATTGAGGCCAGCGCGTTTTCGATTTCTACCGTTCCTTGGGCGTACGGAGCGGTGATGACCGGTTTGATGTTGGAACGTGCAAGGATTTTTTCCAGCGAGACGAGCAGGCTTTTGCCCCATACACTTGCTTCATAAAGTATGGCAATCGAGGTTTTGTGTTTGAGGGTGATGGCGTAGTGTACGAGCGCTTCGAGCTCTTTCTCATAGGATGGTCGGAAGTAGATAACGTTTTCAAGTTTAAGTGCGCGCAGTTCCTGATTGCCTTCGACGGGGAAGAGCAGGCAGAGCTGCTTACGACGAAGAGCAGGAATGAGTGAAAAGAATGTGTCGGTTCCCAATAAGCCTAACAAGAGCGGTGATTGCAAGATCATGCTTTTGATAATTTCAAGCCCGGCATCATCGCTTTCTTTGTTATTTTTGATATGACGAATGATAAGATGTCCTGCATCAACTTCAGTTGTGAAATGTTTGAACTCTTTGAGATAATTTTCTACACCCGAAAGAAGCTGGCGGCCTATGATACTCTGATCACCGATCAGCGGAAATGAGGTGCACAGCGGCACGATGGTGTGGTGATATTCGTGTTGGATGGGTATGGGCGGGTAGGTGGCGTACAGGCCATTACTCACCATAACGGTGGCGATTACCATAAAATATATGATGTGGCGCAGTTGATCCGTTCGTCCTGAGTGCGCCGCTTTGCGGCGTGTATCGAAGGATGAACGCAGCGAAAAACTTTTTTTACGGTGTTCATGGTTCGATACATTTTGCTTGCACGTTGTGCTCGCAAAACACTCACCACGAACGGGGTAAAGATATCGGTGTAACACGACTGACTCCCCTCATAAAATTCCAATAAACTTAGGTCACCAGATTGTAGTTGAGCTCTGCTGTCCTTACGTCATCCCCCGGCCTACGCCGAGGCTACGGTGAGCAGGCTGCTGACTTCTTATGTCATCCCCGGCTTTGAACGGGGATCCAGCGCTCAGCGCTTTCTCTGGATACCCGCTTTCGCGGGTATGACTGCGGTGTGGGAATGACCTCGTTGTCGTAAAAATCAACAGAGCCTAGGATTCCAAGAGAGGGGAGAACAAGTCAATGCTTTGATAAAAAGCTTGCAAGGATTTTCTTCTTGCCGCATTTAAAGAGTGCCGTAATGTAAAAATCCTGTTCGGGCGCTTTTTCGACGTCGGTGATAATGCCAACCCCAAATTTCTGATGAAAGACGGTCTGATTTTTGGCCCACGGCGTGCGAGCCGTTTTTGCAGCGGATGCAGGCGTGGGCCGCATGTGGGGTGATGCTGATGCATGCGGATAGGGTGGTGGCGTAAAGCGCGGTGAGACAGGTGTGGTGGTGCCATGCGCAAACCACTGTTCAATAAGTGTTGGCGCTGAGGCAACGGTAAAGTTATCAAGCGTAATGGTTTGTACAAGATTTTTGGGAATTTCATCAAGGAAGCGTGAGCGGGCTTGATCAACAATGTGTCCAAAGGTGAAGCGCGATTGAGCGCTGGTTACAATAAGATATTCTTCAGCGCGTGTCATACCGACATACATAAGACGACGTTCTTCTTCAAGCTCTTCGTTTGAATTGAGTGAGCGATTGTTGGGTAAAAGCCCTTCTTCAAGTCCTGCGATAATGACGGTATTAAATTCTAGCCCTTTGGCTGCATGCAACGTCATAAGCGGTACAAAATCCGTGGCATTATCAGCATCGATTTTTTCTTGCAAGAGACTAACTTCGTGAAGAAAGGTTTCAAGATCTTGTCCTTTTTGCTCGCTGAGAAGAACGGCTTGTGCTAGTTCTTGTACGTTATCAATTTTTGCTTGTGATTCGGTTGGCTCATAATTTTCTGCCAAATATCCGATGTAATTGGTGCGTTCAAGAATCTGATCAAGTACCGCACGTGGCGACTGCTCAACACTCAGGCCTTCAAAAAGAGCACTAAAATCGGTCAATGCGGTGCGTTTGCTTGCAGGAAGGGGCGAGTCTGCATTGGCGCACATATCTTTGATGATCTGCGTAAAATCAAAAAGCGGCTGCGTTGCCCATGCGTGAAGGAGTTGATCTTCAGTTTTTTCGCCAAGCCCACGTGTTGGTGTATTGATGACGCGCATAAAACTTATTTTGTCATACGGATTGGCCACGAGGCGCACATAGGCCAAGAGATCTTTAATTTCTTTGCGTTCATAAAACCGAATGCCGCCAATAATGCGATACGGAATGGCGCGATGAATAAGCGCTTCTTCAAGCGTGCGTGATTGATAATGGGTGCGATAGAGTACGGCCAGCGATTGATGCGCTTTGTGGTGCCGTCTGCTTGCAATCAGTGCAGCAATGGTTTGCGCTTCCTGATCTCCGGTGTTACAGGCAACGTGCAAAATACGATGCTTTGCTTCACGTGTTGACCAGAGTTCTTTGGGATTGCGTAGAACATTGTGTTCGATAACACTATTGGCCGCCTGCAGAATTGGTTGCACTGAACGGTAATTTTGTTCGATGCGGACTCTGGTGACTGGCGCAAAATCGTTGGCAAAGGTGAGCATATTGGTAACTGTTGCACCGCGCCACGAATAGATTGATTGATCTTCGTCGCCGACGGCGCACATTGAATCGAGGGTAAATTTTTTTTTATCATCGCGTGCAAGATGGAGGAGCAGTTGATGTTGGACGTGGCTGGTGTCTTGGTATTCATCAACTAAAATATGGCGGACCTTGTTTTGAAGCTGTTCTTTAAATGTCGCATTCGTTTGTAATAATTTGAGTACCCATACCAGAAGATCATCAAAATCTAAGCAGTGTGATTGTGTCTTTTCGTGCTCATATTCTACATAGATATCGCGGACTAATGAGGACGGCCACGGATCAGTGACACATTTTTGTTCTGCAACACCATTTTTGTAATTTGAAATAGCATGTGTGATGTGTGCTGGCGTCATGTATTTAGAGACGACATATTTTTTGCAAATTTTTTTGATCAGATCGAGCTGGTCATCAGCGTCAATAATGGTAAAGCGGGGAAAGGGGAGAAGATGAGAATGCGCGCGTAAGAGCAGCAAGCAGTATGCGTGAAAGGTGCCAATAAACGGTGGTTGATGCTGCGCTTGAAATGTTTTAATTAAACGTTCGCGCATTTCGCCAGCAGCTTTATTAGTAAAGGTAAGTGCGACAATTGAATGTGCTGGGACGTTATGATTGAGTACAAGATGTGCAATGCGTGAGGTGATCACGCGTGTTTTGCCTGATCCTGCACCGGCTATGACCAGCAGCGCGCCCGTATGTTGTTCAACAGCGGCGCGTTGTGCATCGTTAAGTTGAGTAGCCAAAAAATTATTAAATGTTTGTCGTAGTTCTGTTTGCATAATCTATGCCTAATTGATCGGGGCCAAAACACATGGGAAGAAAATCACGAATGGTGGCTCTGAGAATATCGCCATGTGGCGTGAGCGAAAGAATGGTGACGGTACCATCACCAAAACAATTTTCCCAGATAATTTGTCGGCAGTGGCCGCAGGGAAGTGTTGCTTCTTCGGGATGCGTAAGCATTGTGGTAAGAGGGTTAAGATTGGGGGCTGGCGTTGCTGACGCAGGCCCGCCAACGATAGCAATGGTTTCAATTTTTGAAGGGCCCCAATGGGAAATCATGTTATCGATTGCGTTTTGTTCGGCATGGGTTGTTTGAGTGTAGCTGCAGCGTTCGACATTGCAGCCGGTGTGGATAGTTCCTTTATTGCAACGTACCGCAGCGCCAACAGAATAATGTGAATAGGGAGCTTGGGCATTACGTCGTGCATTAAGCGCGGCGTAGACAAGTTCTTGTTCTGATGCTGATAGGTCAGCAAAGCGTGTAAGCGTCGCGGTGACGGTGTAAGAAAATGTTTTTACTCCAGCCATAAGACTCCGAATTACTTTTTTGAGGTGTTCATGGTTCGATACACCGGCCGTTCGTCCTGAGTGCGCCGCTTTGCTGCGTGTATCGAAGGATGCGACCGGCACTCACCACGAACGGGTTATGTACATATGCCAAAAAACAAGTGAGTACCAAAATTATGCGGCTCTAAGTAAAACAAATTTGGCAGAAAAAAACAGACTTTAGTTAGGATCTATTGAATTTTTACGTCGTCCCCGCGAAAGCGGGGACCCAGATAGTAACATTTATTCAACAATTGTTTTGGTAGCAAGAAGCCGTTGGTGTGCCACGCCAACAAAGAGTGCAATAAAGATCCAGCATCCGACAACGCCAAGCGAGAAAATTGAGCTATACAAAATGGCGTGCGTTGTTGGTGCAAAAAGTGCATTAGCTCCCGAGCCTATTACTTTGGTAAGGCGACGACCAAATCCATCGATCCAGCTTTTGGTTTTAAAGCGTACATCGATGCTGGTAGGGATATATAAAATTTCTTTAATAGGCGAATTGAATGCGTAACTGACGCCTTTGATGATGACAATCGAGCAAAACAGAATCCACAATGACGGATTAAGGCATGTTGCAACGATGACGGCTGCGGTAACAAGTGGATAAAGTAATAAACTCATCTTAACGCCAAGTGATCGTACAATGATGCTCGTGCCAACAAGCGAAATCACCAGCGATAAAATGTTAACACTTTGAAGATACAATCCGATGAATTCAACAACATGTTCTGTCGAACGATACGCTTCATCGGCGCGAATGATTAAATTGTATTCAATAATACTACTGACAACTTCTCCCAGCGTTGCAATGGCTAAGATGCCCATTAGATAGGGGCGTGTGAGTAAGAGTTTTGGCCCTTCAAGAACGCCAGTCGCCTTTCTTTCGGTGAGACGCACTTGAGTGACCGGACTAACTACCGTAAAAATACGAACAAGAGCGGCAATTGCAAGAATTAAAATGATGCCGGTGATAAAAAGAAATGAGATGCCAAAAAAAGAGGCACGTTTTACCAGCTCAGGGCCTGCGATGGAACCAAGTTGTGATCCTGCAACAATAAGTGGATAGCCGCGTTCTGCAGACGTAACATTGGTGATGCTGACAACAAATGACCAAAAGAGAGTAAAAGAGAGAGAATTAAAACTTTCAACGGCGATATACAAAACCCAGCCGATCAAGCGATGTTTGTCAAGAACCGTGTTGGAAAGTCCGATTGCAGGAAGCGTAAGAACGTAGGCAATAATAGCAAACCATAGAGCATATCCAATACTCAAGGCATAAAAGAGTTGATGTTTGCGACAGAGGTCAACGAGTTTGTTGTAGCCAAAAAGAATGGGGATAAAAACTAAAAAAGATACAATTTTAGCCTGTGGCAGATAGAGTTTGCCGACGGTGTGAATAAAAATTGCTTCTTTGAGCGGATGAAGCAATGAATAGGCGCTGGTGATGCATAACAAAATAAGCGTAAGAAGTGTAAATTTTTTAATCTCTTCTTGCTTGATATTTCCCCACAATGCCGACCACACTTTATTGAGCACGTTAACCCTTTATATGTGCATAGTTTCCGTAAACTTATTGGATGATTGATCCGTCTTGAATCAATTTCTCATTCTTGCGTCCGACATAGAGCGCAACCATGATCCATACGCCAATAATACCGAGCGAAATGATCGAGCCATAGAACATAAGGTCGGCCATGCTGGTAAAGAAAGCGTTGATGCCTGAGCCGCTTGCTTTTGCAGAACGACCACCAAACACGTCAATCCAGCCTTTAGCTTTGAATTTAACGTCTTTGCTGGTTGGAATGTACATAATTTCTTTGCAAGGGTTATTCAATGCATAGCTTAATCCCTTAATTGCAACCATGGCTCCAAACAATGCCCATAGTGATGGGTGAAAGAAGACATAGCATACGGCAGCGCCGATTGTAAGAGGGAAGGCTACCATGCAGAAGGTTAACCCAAAACGACGGATGAAAAAGCTGGTTCCGACCAAAGCGAAGAGTAATGAAAGAAGATTAACGCTTTGACCAAAGGTGCCAAGGAATTGGGTAACTTTTTCTACTGATTGATAGGATTCATCAGCAATGAATTTCATTTGGTAGTCAAGAATGGTACCAATGATTTCGTACAATGTTGCAACGCCCAAAATACCCAAAAGGTATGGTTGGCTGAACAATAAACGAAGACCTTCGATTGGACCTGTTGATTTTTTATCTTCGCGATGTTCGACTGCTGCTGATGGATGAACTTTGACAAAGAAGTAAACAAGGACGGGTACCATGAAAATACCGACCGCAACAACTTTTGCCAACGTGACCATGCCGATCACTTCAGCATATGTTGCAATTGTAGGGCCAAGAATTGAACCAAATTGTGCACCAGCAATAATCAAGCCGTAGCCGCGTTTTGCAGATGCCGTATCGGTGGTACTGGCAACAAATGACCAGAACAATGCTGGAACCAAAGAACCAAAGCTTTCAATACCAAGATAAATAATCCAACCTAACAAACGTGATTTGTCAGGTGTTGTATTGGCAAGACCAATAGTTGGATGTGCAAGAAAGTATGAAAGTATAAGGAACAAAACTGAGTAGAACGAGCAAATGACGTAAAACAACTTATGCTTGGCAACCATATCGACGAGTTTGGAGTACACCAAAATCAACGGCACGATGAAAAGCAATGACGCCATTTTTGCATAAGGAATGTACAATTTGCCAACGATCTTAAGGAAAAGTGCATCTTTGAGCGGACGCATCAACCAGTAAGTACCAATAGCAAAAAAGAACGTTAACGAAAGCATACCGAATTTCTTGACTTCTTCCTTCGTCAAGTTGCCCCACAATGCGCGGGCAAGATTGCCTAACATAAAATCCTCCTAAAAAAAACATAGATTATACGTTGAAAACTCACGATCGGGAGTTACTTAATTATAACAGAATCGAGGGATAAACCAATCTTATTTTCGGCTGAAATTATAAAAAAGCCCTTTTACGCTTTTTTTAGGCACTTAATTGGTTGGCGGTGTCTGATGAGCCTCAAGAAGTGATATGATTTTTGCCAAACAGGCCATTTCGGTATGCTGTAAGAGTTTCCAGTCAGCCTGAGTATATATGCCCTGGTGATCGCGCAAATAACTTAATGATTCATGAGCATAATCAAGCGGCGTTTTGCCTAACGCATTTTGAATCGAAATGTCTATGGTAGGAGCGGTAAGAAGTGTCGCTACAATTTGATCTTGATGCATCAAGATAGCCGTATGGAGGGGAGTGGCTCCGCTTTTAATGGGTATGTTGGGGTTTGCTCCTGTATTAATAAGTTTGGGTATGATGAGGTGCGCTTTTTGGGAATATAAAAATTCTTTTGTGCCCGCTATTCTTACACTGGTGTGGAGAGGCGTTTCGCCAAGATTATTTTGAGCATTGATATCGATTTGGTCTTTGTAGCGCAAAAGAATGTCAACAACATTAGGCAATGCATGAGCAGCGGCAATATGTAAGGGCGTTGTTCCAAATTTACTTGAAGCACTTGGGTTGGCACCATGATTAAGCAGTGCTTTTACCACGAAGCTAATTTTTTCTTCGCTGTAGCCATAGTGTTCTGCGATTTCAAGAAATATCATTAACGGCGTGTTGCCTTGAGCGCTTCGTGGTTCATCGTAAAGATAGCTTACAATGAGATCAACTAATTCAAGCGGAGCAGTGCTGTATGAAGAAGCAAGCAATGACGGCAGGGGAAAGAATTTCTCAATGATAGCAGCAAGCTCGTT
>JBAZHB010000050.1:0-9266 GCA_041652535.1 Candidatus Babeliales bacterium | reverse complement strand
TGCGCCTATGCTTAGTGCTAAAAGTATTTTGTTCATATGCATATTTGTCCTTCCTTAATCGGTAATTGGCTTGGGTAAAAAATCACCGGTACTTAATGTTGCATCAAGCTTTGAAAGAGCACTATTGACTATCTTTTCGGTATCAGCGAGTAGCGCTGCTTTTTCTTTTTCAAGCGCTGGGTTAAGCGTGTCGAGAACTTTAAGCGCAGCTATTACTTCGTTGCGCCGTTGTTGCGCAATTGCTTTGAGTCGCTGGATGTTATTTTTGTAATCAGCATTAGATTGATCAATTTGTTGCTTAAGCGCTATCCGCTGGTTCTTGAGTGCACCAAAACTTATGCTCTCACGTGCAGCACTTCGCTCTAGGTCAGATTTTACATTTTTATATTGAGCAGCCTTCTGTTGAACATCATTAAATGCGGTGTATTGGGTAAGCGCGTTATAACCGGGAAGTGATGTTGCTCCACCAGCATATAATGCATTAGTTTTAACTGGTGTGAGGTAGATTAAACACAACAGGAAGGCGAAATTTTTTATAACACATCCTGTATTCATAACATTCCCCTTCATTTCCTAGTCGGCAATGGTGAGTGGAATAATTTCTTTAGTTTTTAATGCTTTAAGAGCCATAACTGCGGGATTTACCACCGCATCTGATGCAGCTAAAGTTTCATTACGTACTGCTATTGCTGCCGTTTGTTCATCGTCGGTTTTTGCCGTGTTATATAATTGATCGAGCGAAGAGGAAATGGCGGCACGTGCGCTTTGAACTTTTTTATCCAAATCGGCAACAACCGTATCATACTGCGAACTCGTTTGTTGAATCTTACTTTTGAGCGTAGCTCGTTTACCCTTGAGCGTAGTTATATCATTAGTTGCTTTAGTAAGAAGGGCATTGGCTGCTGTTGCTACCGCCTGATAATCTTTAAGTTTTTGTTCAACGGTACTAACCGCTGTTGCTTCAGTTACTGAAAATAATGATGAAGGTGCCATTAGGCCAAAATAGATGGCTAGAAACTTAATATATGAAACTTTCATCGCGTCCCCTTTGCCTCATTATGCTCAGAATGCTCAGATACCACATGGGCTTCATTGCTATCTTTAGTGTGATGTATTTATTTAACAATAGTCAATATATTTAAGCGGTTTACTCGAAAACGGGTATCAGGCTTAAAATTTTGAATGATTCTGTATAAATTATTGCAAATAGAATGGAAATATTGATAAATTTGATATAGAAGATATGAAAATAGCGTAAAATCAAAAAAGGGCGTGGATATGAAAAAGGTTATTTTACTAAGTCTGGTGATGATCGGGTTGCTGGGAGTTATGCAGTTTATGTATGCAGATACTACTCAATCTGCTGCTCTTACCACACGAATAACCGAAATTAGGACGTTACGCATACAGCGCGATCAAGAGCTCAATGACCTTTTGGCACAAATTCAAACAATGCTTACTAAGTTAAGTAGTCCTAATGCTAAGACATCGATGAAAGTAAAAGATTATGATCGTGCAATGAAGGCTTTAGAGGGTGCGCTCAAAATCATATTTGTTAATGTCGGCCCGGCTTCGCTCAAAGAGCTTGCACCTGCTAAAGCAAATGCCATGGAAGCATGGTCATTGATTGTTAATACTCCGGAGTTGATTGGTCGTTGATTGCGTATACTTCGGAGTTGATACATCAACCATAATTTTTCTTCTTTTCTAAACTGCCAAAAAGCAGTATCTTTTGAGAGCATTTTTTAATGCATACGTTCGATGTAACAACGTGCTCTTTCTGTAATTCATGATGATGAGCAGCGACGGGAATACCATGAAACAATTAGTTAATCGGTTGCATGCTGGCGGTTCAAAGCCGGTATTGGTTATTGGCGATGTCATGTTGGACGAGTACTTTTTTGGCTCGGTGCAACGTATTTCTCCAGAAGCTCCCGTTCCCGTGCTTAAAGAAGAGCGTCAGGAATGGTGTCTTGGCGGCGCTGCAAATGTGGCGGCAAACTGTCAGCATATTGGATGTGAAGTTGCACTTGTTGGTCTTATCGGCGCTCATGATACTGAAAGCGAACATTTTCTTTCGCTTATACAAGAATTTAAAATTTCTTCTCGCGGCCTCATTCGTTCTACACAACGTCCAACGACGACCAAAAAAAGATTCCTTGCCAAAAACCATCAAATGTTACGCATGGATCTGGAGTCAAGTCAGCCCTTAACGCGTGATGAATTTAAAGATATAACGTATCGCATTGATACACTCATGGCCCCCTCTTCAATGGTCTTGCTTTCTGATTATGCTAAAGGGGTGCTCACACGAGAATTAATTGAGTATATATGCATGCGTGCACGTGAACGCGGTTGTACCGTGATGGTTGATCCCAAGGGGCCTGATTTTGCTAAATATCGTGGCGTTGATTATGTAAAACCAAATCTTAAAGAATTCGGACAGATCGTTAAATTTTTTGGGCTTTCTCCCGATCAATCAATTGACCATAATGGTAAAGAGATTTGCAAAAAACTTGATCTTAAAGGTCTTATTGTTACTGAAGGTGAACGGGGGATTACCTATGTTGCTCCCGATCGAGTGATTTTTTCATCGGCGTGTCGCCGTGAAGTATATGATTTGACTGGTGCAGGTGATACAGTTTTTGCTTTTATTGCTCTTGGTCTATCGCATAATTTTTCTATGGAAGAATGTCTCAGGTTGGCAAACCATGCGGCAGCAGTTGCTGTTTCGCACCTCAAAACATATGCAGTAAGCCTTGATGAGCTTATTGATCGTTCTACTGAACTGACTGAAAAAATTTATACTGACTGGGTACAGCTCAAAATTGAACTTGATTGGTTGCGTGCTGAAGGGAAAAAGGTGGTGATTACTAATGGGTGCTTTGATATTGTGCATCCGGGCCATATTCATACCCTTAAAGAAGCTAAAAAGTGCGGAGACATTCTTGTTGTTGCACTTAATACCGATGCTTCTGTCCGTCGCCTCAAAGGTTCATCGCGTCCCGTTAATCCTTTTGCACACCGTTCATTGGTTATATCTGCCTTTGGCATGGTTGATTTTGTTGTTTCATTTGACCAAGATACGCCACAGGCATTAATCGAATACCTTAAACCTGATGTATTGGTTAAAGGAGGCGATTATCAAAAAGAGAGTGTTGTTGGACACGATATTGTTGCGTCATATGGAGGTTCTGTTCATATTGTGAATTATCTCCAGGGTTTTTCGACGACAGGGCTTATTAAACGGCTCGAGCATCAAAAAACTAGCGTGGTGTAGACAAGGTGAATTACAGGTGGGACTGGGTCGACCATGTATAAACTAGGCATTATTGGTTTTGGCGTTGTAGGCAAATCTGTTTTGGCATTTCTTAATCGCCAAAAAATTGATTATTCGACATCCGCTTCGACGGAACATGATCTTTTCGATGATCCTTTGGATGTTGGTCGTATTCAGGTACAGATATGGGATTCTCGTATACTAGGTCCTGCAGAGCAAGAGATTGTAAAAGTATACAAAGCGACTGCTGTTGATGCATCAGTTATTTCATTAAAAGATTTCATTGAGAAAAATGATTTTATTTTGGCAAGCCCCGGTGTCGATCTAAGTTTATATACCGAATTTAGCAATAAATTTTTGTGTGAGCTCGATTTCTTTTCAGTTTTTTTTACCAAACCAATTATTGCAGTTACCGGATCATTGGGCAAAACAACCATTGTTAAGGTACTTGGATCATTATTAGCGCATGTGCCATCGCAGGCGCTGACATTATCTCGGCAGTGTATTTTAAAGCCTGTTGTTGGCGGCAATGTTGGTATTGGTATGCTTGATTTGATTCAACATGAAGATGCATGCGACCTTGCTATTGTTGAATTATCCAGCTTCCAGCTGGAGCGTAATAAAAAATTTGCGCCTGATATTGCTGTGTGGACCAACTGGTATCCTAATCATCTTGATCGGCACCATACACCTGAGGCATATTTTGATGCAAAATTTAATCTTGTGCGTTTTCAGCAAGAGCATCAACGTGCAATTTTGTCTGATACGCTTTTTACAGGGCAATGCGGCCAATGGTTGAACGCTCGTTTGCCCGAAATCGCCTCGCGCCTGTGCATCTGTACCGCCGGTCCTTTGACACAAGAGTTTATTGCGAATATTAAAAGACCATCGTTTGAAGTTTTTTATGTTGCTGATGGTTCAGTTAATCGTGCGTCCCTTGTTGAGGGAAAAGTTTCCACGGTTGAACGTATCGTGGCCACATCAGATCTTCCTTCAGTTACTTTTGTTCAGAACTGGGTACAGATTGTTGCAACCTTGTATCATCGTGGCATTGAATGGAAGTCCTTGGTTTCGTTTTTAAACGAATCAGGAGATTCTTTGGTTCCTGACCATCATCATCGTTTGGAATATTTTTCTACGGTGAGTGGTGTTGATTTTTATGATGATTCCAAATCGACCGTTGTCCAATCGACACTTGCAGCATTTGATCGTCTTGCAACCCGCGGTCGTCCCATCATTCTTATTGTTGGGGGCCTGAGCAAGGGGGTTGATCGTTCAACGCTTGCCGAGCAACTTAAAGATCACCCTCAACTTAAACGTATGTATTGTTTTGGCCGTGATTGTGCTGCTTTTGGCTCCTGCGATGTGTGTAATAATCTTGAGGATACCGTACACAATGTATTTGAATCGATGACGGCTGGGGACATTGTTCTCTTTTCTCCCAGCGGGACGAGTTTCGATTTTTTCAAAAATTATGAACAGCGTGGACAAGTATTTAAAGAACTTGTTACTAAGCTCGGCAATCAGACGATGAAATAAAACTCTGTTGTCATGAAATGCCTTTTCGTGGTAAAGACGATGAGAAAGAGAAAGGGTATTTTATGGCTTTGCCACTTGATCGTTTGCGTAGTGATGTACGTCTCTTCGTTGCTCTTGTCGTAACACTTACACTTATCGGCGTTATTTTTATCTATTCATCAAGCTCTATCTTTGCGCTCGAAAAGTATGGTTCTGCAAGCTATTTTCTTAAAAAACAGCTTGTATACTTGGTGCCCAGTATTGGAGCCTTTTTTGTATTCGCGTTGGTGCCGTTGACATGGTGGCGCAAAAATTCTCCGTGGCTTTTTCTTGGGTCGCTGGCTCTTACGGTGTTGACACTGATTCCTTTGTTGGGCGTCAAATTTCATGGTTCTCATCGTTGGTTATCGCTTTTTGGGTTTAGCTTTCAACCCAGTGAAATACTCAAACTGTTCCTCTTTATGTATATGGGTTTTTTTCTTGAACGAAAACATGACAAAATAAAATCATTTCTCCATACCTATTTACCCCTCATGGTTGTTTTTGGACTTACTTTTGTCATATTGCTCAAACAACCAGATTTCGGGTCAGTCATTACCATTATGGCGACGGCTCTTATGCTTTTTTTCGTTGCTGAATTTCGCATGATCTATCTTGTGGTGACAGCACTTGCCGCTTGTCCGCTTGTTATTTATTTGATCATGTCAAAATCGTATCGTCTTCGTCGTATTCTTATTTTCCTCAATCCATGGGCAGATCCGCAGGGGAGTGGCTTTCAGATTATTCAATCGCTTATTGCAATTGGATCGGGACATATTTGGGGCGTTGGACTGTCAAATTCTAAGCAGAAGTTTTTTTATCTTCCTATGCAACATACCGATTTTATTTTTCCGATAATTGCTGAAGAAGTTGGTTTTGCTGGTGTAATGGTTTTGCTTGTCCTGTACGTCCTTTTTTGCTTTTTGGGCATGCGTATTGCGGTAAGTCTACATAATCCTTTTGCGTTTTTTACCTCACTTGCCTATGTTTTTTTTATCTCACTTCAAGCAATGATTAACCTTATGGTTTGTTCGGGATTACTGCCTACCAAAGGACTCGGTCTTCCCTTTATCAGTTATGGAGGGACCGCGCTTATGTGCTTTTGGGCAATGATAGGATTCATTGTCAACAGCGCGCGGGCCGAACGATCATAGTATTATTCCCATTTGTAAGATTTTTGTTATTAATAGCCTGCCGATGCGGTTTCGCATTGACATGATGAGCAGGCTTGGCATACTGGGACCATTCTTTTTTGGGTGTGAGGGGTAGATCCCAGGGAATATGTCAAAAATATTATGAGGTGTTGAGTGAAACCTGTTAGAAAAAATTTTCAACATTATGCTCGTATTGTCGGTATCATAACGGTACTTTGCGGTGTTTCCGATCAACTCTATACAATGGTTCCTACGCCGCAAGAGCATGGACAAGAATCGTCAACAGCTGCCCCAACTCCTTCTCCTCTTATTCCTTCTGAGGGTTCATTGGCCTCATTACTTGCTGGGCTTGGTAATGGAAACAATGCCATTGATATCGGTTTTATTCTTTCACGTATTCAGCACGAGCGTGAAACGTCTGAGAAGCATACGCAGATGCTTAACGCATTGCCAAAAGAATTGCGCCAAAAAATATCTGATATGTGTGCAGAGTTTGAAGCACTTAGCAATGCTTTGCGTCTTGAATGGTCTTTTGAGACCTTGGCAACCTCGATTCAAAAATCGATAGCAAATTATTTGGGTCGAAATGAACAGGTGGTTCAAGACTTAGATAAAGTTTTTGAGCAGTTCCGTACTGCATTAAAAGACGGTTCATTTGTTGAGTCGCTTATTCCTCAGACGACTGCTAACCCAATGTTGCAGCTTCTTTCTGGTATGACGGGTATTATACCGCAGCAAAAGAAATCATTTGATCAAGAGATAGCACTCAAATTGCGTCGTGTTCTTGAGGCTATTTTAAGTGCCTATGGTGAACGTGCTACAGAGCAACAGTCGGTACTTGCGCTTCAGATTCGTATGTTGCGTAATCTGATGGTCGATGCCGAAAAAAAAGATATTTCTGCATTGTGCAAAATATGTGCTCGCTTACTCCATGAACGATGCGAGACTGTTCGTAAACACCTCAAAGCGACTATTGAGGTTGTTGCATGTGCACGTAGTGATGCTCAGCAACAACAAAAGGCTGTCTTTGATTATTGGATACATTATCTTGAGGGATATGAATCGACATTAAGCTCATTTATGAGTTTATCAAAAGCTGCTGACTATGATCTTGGGTGGCTCTTGCCCTTCATATCGCGTGTCTATGAAGTTATCGAGCCGGTTGCAGATGGGCAATGGTTGACCAAATCATTTAAATTTAACGTGTGCCGCGAAGGTATTATACGTACGGCTATTCTTGCGTTGGCCACTGAACATTATTATTGCAACAACGCCCAAGAGCAGACACAAAGTTATATGATTGGAGGATCATCGCTCCATAAAGTTGCAGAAACTGCTGCACGTCATGGCGTTCCTGCAACAGGACCACTTGATATAGTTGCTGCTGGTGCTATGGATAATGCCCAGAGTGCTATGTTAAATTCGCCAACAATATTTGCTGAACCAATGCACCCCCTCAAACTTTCGGCGATACGGTTGCTGCTTGCTCTTGGCGGCTATCATATGATTAATTGGAACAACCAGGACTGGAAGCTATGGCCAAATGAAGATAAATGGATAAAATTTGTGCTCTCGGTTATTACGCATACAAGCTATGAAATGCTGGGCGCCTATGGGCAATATGCTATCGAGACACATGTCTCACCCAAAACACTTGATTCAGTTGAGATGTATTCAGCGGGGTTGATTAACACAGAGCTGCTGCCAACTATTTTAAGAATTGCAGTGCCATGGATCATGCTCAAAACTAAAGCAAAAACTTACATTGATAAGGTCGTTAAATTTAATGACCAAGACCTCATTCTTTTTTACTCTGGTTTCTATGGGTGGCTTTTTGCTGCCTGGGCAGGAAAAGGAATTGGGCTTGGTGTTTGGAATATGGGCAAAGGGCTTTGGAACCTTATGCCGTTTGGTAATCATCAGGTACAACCGGCTGCGCAACCACAGGCTGATGCGGGCAGAGCAGCGCAAGGCGATCATCGTATTGACCAAGAGTTCTGTACCTTCGAATTTTATATTCAATACATTATCGCGCATTATCTTTTTAGAAGTTTAGGGGCGTTTAGTGGCAAAATGATTGCCAAAGCATACCGTAAATGGTTTGCACATGATGATGGTGCTGGTTTGGGTGTTAGGCAAATGCTTACAGAGTTTAAGCATTATGCAGCCATGGTCTTTGTTCCAAGCCCTGACAACGTTATTCGTACAACAATTATTGAGGTTCTGATAAATCAAGGTCGCTTAAAGCGTGAGGATGTTAACAAGGTTGAATTAGTAGATAGCTGCATCTTTGAAGAATTATTGCATCGTGCGGTTCAGATGAAATTGATTACTCATCCACAAGCGGCATCATTTCTCTCATCATTTATTAAATTGCAGACAAAAGCTGATCGCTACAAAGAGATAGCAGCCTTGATCAATGAAGTTTTTGAAGAAGCAGAAATGAGAGGGGCTTTAGGAACTGCTGGTTGGATTGGTGGGTTGTTTGGTGGACTTTCGGCAAATATTTTGATGTGGTGGCATGGGCCATTCTTTAAGAAAGCGCCAGCGGCAAATGTGCAACCTGCGTTGTAATATGTGCTTTAACAATAACCGGATGATTGTTGCGTAGGCAGTAACCTGCAGGCGAAATCACTACTTTGTATGTTCCGAGCTTTGATGCCACGAGCGAAAAATTGGAATCGGCTCGAATCAAACAATCAAACCTGAGCATCGAAAAAAAATCTTCGAGTACATTGGTGGTGTGGTCGTGTGACTCATGGCGATAATCAAAGGTAATTGAATCGTCATTAATCATTCGTTTATATTTTTCTGCGATGGATGCAGGATCTTTATCATCCGTAAACACAAAAACATACAACGGTTTATCGCGATACATCTCGCGAATTTTTTTGATGCCATAGATATAAAAATCATCATTAACACACTTAAACGGATAATAATCATCAAGATATTGTTTGCCGTGCGGTGGAGTGTCGTAGGCAAATGACATTGATAAATCAAGCCCATTGCTGTTGCGCCGTACGTGAACCGCTACGCTGATGACATTTGGGGGGAGCGAGATTAAACGGAGTGGGCAACGAGGATAAATAAGTTCTCGAACATGATTAATGAAGTTTTCATCATCCCAATTTACATAAAAATATGCGCGTGCATCTTCAAGTCGTTCAAATTCCACCATTGATTCGGGAAACCAGGGAACGATATATAAAGTGCCTTCATCAGGTTTGATGTTGACGGTATTGATCCAGAGAATTTTGTTGACCGGTTGGCCG
>JBAZHB010000049.1:0-9358 GCA_041652535.1 Candidatus Babeliales bacterium | reverse complement strand
AACTCTGGGACAATTGATTTATCTGAAGTCATGAACAACGTAAAACTTGAACCCTTGCGGGTTACATATTGAAAGGAGAATAACCATGAAAGTTGAAGTCAGAAAAACAATTGCATTAGCAGTGACAGCGGCCTACATACTATTTACAGGCTTTTGCATTGTCACGGGTAAGACTGTACCGGTTGAATTCGTTGCAATCGTCGGCCCTGTGATTGGCTATTATTTCGGAAAATCTACAGCTCTTGAAATGCCTAAGATGTAGCAGGAGGCCCGGTATTAACCGGGCTTTTTCTATACAGGTTCTGTCATAAGCGCTTGGCCTCAACCTGCTATGACTGGTGGCATACTAGATCGGGGAGGTGTAATATATGTTAAGCCTAAATTATGATAAAAAACATGACATACTTTATATCAGTATAGGGACTCCAAAACCTTCATACGGGGAAGAGGATACGCCTGGTATTGTAGTTCTAAAAGACATGTCAACAAATGAGATTACCGGAATTACTATATTTGATTTTATGGACCGCATTAACAAGAATACAATAAGCGATATTAACTTTCCAATATCCATAGATTTTAAGGAAGTGACAAGATTGTTATCATAAAGTATGTCCACAAAGCAGTAGCCCCCGGTTAATTCCGAGGGCTATTTTTATAACAGGATATACAGTATTCAGCCATCACCCCACCCACATTTTCCCACACCATACGCACTATGTCAATATAGGCAATACGCCCTATATATTCTAGGTATTTTCGTGCATATTGACTAAATTTAATCATCTCGTAATAATAAACGTGATATAATGTTTATACATTATTGATTTTTGCAGGGGGGAGTAATAAATCTGTGGAGGTGTTTTAATGGACGGATCCGAGGCAACGAAGAACGGAGTTACGGAGTTAAATATATACGAGGAAACATCTGCGGAAATTACATTAATAGTTGACACTTTAAGAAAAAATAAATCTTTAATGAGGCTAAAAACAATCTTGGCATTTTCAAAAGGGGTTTTGAAAAGTGAAAATAATAGAAACTAACAAGCAACTAACAAATGGGGCTGGAAGCGTTTGCTGGTGCAGGCAAGCGCTTGACTGGCAGTCAAGAGGTTAGGGGTTCGAGCCCCCTTATCTCCACCAAGTAAAACCGCGCATTATAAAGCGATGCGCGGTTTTTATTATTTTTTAAGACACGAGAAAAGTGGGCAAGAATTTAGACAACAACTAACAAACAACTAACAAATTAAATAAGGTTTATAGCCGTCCTTAAGGCGGCGGTATTTTTATGAACGTATGTGTCTTCTGTAAATTGATATTTCGCATGCCCGAGCAATTTTTGAATTAATTTCGGGTCAGCACCTTTATCACTGAGCATACTTGCAAAAGTGTGGCGGCAGCAATGAGGATTTAATTCCCTAACGCCAATAGCTTTCAGGGCTGGATAATATAATTTCTCCCGATAATATTTATCATTTATATGTATTCCATTAAGTGAAACAAGCCTTTCACCCTGTACCTCTTTCATTGCCTTTATAATTGGGTATATTTTAGGGTGAATTGGGATCTCTCGATCCTTTCCTGCATCGGTTTTTAGTCCGCCACGGATCACCATACCGTCAAGATCAACATTAAATATGGTCAGGTTAAGCATCTCATTTATTCTAAAGCCTGTGTATATGAGAACAAGTATAGAGTCTATCCACGGTAGTCCAAGAGAATTTTCAATTTTTTGGATTTCAATAGTAGAAAAGCGCTCTTTTTCCTGTTTTACGGTTTTCGGCAAGCTCACGAACTCGGCATAGTTTTTATTTACAATGTCATTTTGCATGGCATACCCATAAAGCATTGTGCCGACGATTTTAATTTTTTCAAGTGAAGATCTGCTCATACCTTCTTTGTGACATGAGTCAATAACGCTTTGAATATGGGAACTCCTTAATTCTGAAAACTTAACATTCTTAAACCGCAATAAACGTTTCCAGCCAGCCTTATAACAATCGGCGGTTTGTTTGGAAATATACTCATATTTGGCCTTTGACCACTCTTCGTATAATTCGCCCAGGGTAATGTTTATTTTTTCGGGCACTGGGCTTATCCTGGCAGATATTAAGGCATCCAGCGCCTCGCTCTTTTCTACAAAATAACCTATTGTCTTATATTTTTGTTTGAGCTTACCGTCTACAATTTCCCAATCCGTTGTAACGCGCGCAATCCACGGGCGGCGGCGCTTTCTTCCTAGAAAATAAACAGACCCAAAACCATTAGGCAATCTCATGACAACACTTCCTATTTTTTCATCTTTTTCATGAAGTCCATTATCATTTCACGCTGATCGGAAGGAAGTTTTATAAATTCAACAATTACCTGTTTTTCAATGTCGCTTAAAGTATTAAACATTTCCCCGACAATTTTAATAGCCTCATCGCTTGAAGTATTATAAATGTCGCCTTTACCCTCACTCAACCATAACCCATTAACACCAAACTCCCTACAGATAGATTTCATCATCCTATCAGATGGAATTTTTTGCCCGCTTTCTATTTGAGATATATATGATCTTTTCACCAATATTTTCCCTGCAAATTCGTCCTGCGTCAATTTCAACATTTCGCGCAGTGTCTTAAACCTTCCATTCACAACAAATCACCTCTATCGCATATTAACATAAAAAAGTTACTATGTAAACAAAAAAGTTATTGACACGTGTTACTAGGTAACGTATAATAGTAACTAAGATAACATATGAGAAGGTGAAATAATGAATAAAGACAATTCTAAGAAGTCAATCGATGTCGAAACGATCAAAGAATTTATCGACAAATTTTCAGAATTATCCTCAGAAAATCAATTTGTTCTGCTTGGTATGTTGAAGGGCATGGCGGCCGTTAACGGTGTTAACGTTATCGGAAAGAAGGGAGCGTAATGACACTAGAGGATTTAGAAAATACGAACCCCGAAATAATAACCGTCAAGGAAGCCGCTTCAATAATGAAGGTCACTCCAAGATTCTTACAGGTGGCGCTACAGCAAGACAAGTTTCCTTTTGGTGTCGGCGTCCATATGGGCGATTGGGAATTTTACATTAATACCACAAGATTTGTACTTTACATGGAAGGCTCGGATTTGATCAACAAACCGGCATAGGTACATACTAAAACACATAAGAGAGGGGGTGAAAAGATTGGGTGATTTAGCACAAACACAGGCTTGCATGGGTGACAATTATATCGTTCGCGCCCAGGCACAAGCCGAAGAGGAACGGAAATTTACCGACACCGTAGTCAACCCGGCATCCGATGAGATCCTGACCGTTTTAAGAAACCGCAATTTGACGATCAGCCAAAGCGAGCGAGTTATAGGCGCAATCCAGACAAGGATTTACGAAATGTCCCGAAGCGCACTTATTTGATTTGTAAAGGGGCTAAATGGTTTATTTGTTTGAGAGTTGGCGTTTAATGTCCCTGAAAATACTAACCGCGGCCATAACGATTTCTTCAGTTTTTAAAGGCTCCTTGAATTCGCAGAACGTAGTTTTCTGAACGACAGCGGAAGTCAACATAGCAGCAATTTGATCTACATCTTCCATAAAACACTCCTTACTGTTTAGCCCCTTTACAAGTTAATTATACCAGATATTGGAGGCGTACATATGCCAAGCGGAACGTTAACAATAGACCCTGAATTTAAAAATCTAATACCGCCGTTGACAAAGGAAGCTTACGACGGCCTAGAACAAAAAATTTTAGCAGAAGGTTTTGACGCTGAACGCTATGGGGCTCTAACTACTTGGAATGGCATACTTGTAGACGGACATAACCGCTATGAAATTTGTTGCAAGCATCATGTCCAATTTAAAACATTGGAGATGGATTTCAAAAGCCGTGATGATGTGAAATTGTGGATTTACATGAAGCACATCGGTCAGAGGAACCTTACGTCTTATCAAATAGGCCTGATTGTGTTAAAAATAGAACCCATGATTAAAGCTAAGGCAAAAGAAAACCAAATAGTTAGAAAAGGAAACCAGCCAGGTGCAACTTCGCAGAAATCTGCGGAGTTGTCCCTAATCGAAACCGCCAAAGAACTTGAGAAACTTTCTGGCATATCCCACGATACCATCTTTAAGGTGCGCAAAATCGAACAAGAAGCCACACCAGAACAGAAACGGCGCCTGTCTACGGGTGAAGCCAAGGTAAACGCCATATACAGGGAAATCCGTCCAAAGGGGGTTAAACTGGCTATGCCCAAGCCTGCCAAGCTTGAAACGAGAGGAAAGGAGGACAAAAAAATATCAACCGAATTGGCTGATATAGAAGATACCTATAACAGTATCAATATATCACAATTTAGACTGATAATCAATACATTTCTACACGACATGACGCCGTTTGTTTATATGGATGACAGATACCCGCTGACGCCAGAAGCCGACAAAACAAAGATGCTTGAAGAAATCGGATATGTCGAGGACGTAATAGAAAAAATCAAAAAAATGACAAAAGGAGAATTGTGATATGAATAACCATTTAACATTTAAACCCATTGAGACATTAACCGGGAGACAACCAATCTGGAGAACACTTACGCTAACCTCTTTATTTGACCAACAGGCATACCAACGCCCTTTGTCAAAGCGCTGGGTAAATGAAAAGGCGCAAGTATTTGACGAAGGTCTTGTGGGTTCCTTAATAGTCAACCAACGCACAAACGGCACAATGGCACTAATAGACGGCAAACAAAGAAAGGGCCTACTCCTTGAGGTTGGTAAAAAAGAATGGATGTGTCAAGTGTTTTTTGGTTTGTCTTACGAAGAAGAAGCAACAAAATTCTATAAATTTAATGGGAAGGGTAGTAGAAGGCCAATTTCGCCTTATCAAAACTTCCTATCTATGTTGGAAGCTAAAAATCCAATAGCTATTAATATCCAAGATGTTGTAAAAAAGTATGGCTTCAGACTGGGGCAAGGTGGCGTCAGTGACAATAAAATTAAAGCTGTCCAATCTGCAACCGGTATATTTATCAGGAATGAAGGCGTTTTTGACAGAGTGTTGTTTCTGTTAAAACTTACATGGGACGGAGACAAAAATTCATTTGACACTGATTTATTGCTTGGCATGGAATTGTTTGTTCGGGTATATGGAGATAAATTCGACAACGCTGAATTTGCAAGCAGTTTAAAGAAGGTCTCTCCAACTACCTTAACGAATAAGGCGATGTCCATGGGAAGGTATTGTAAGTACGTAGCCAAGGTTATGGTCGATTACTACAATGCCAGAAGAACCAAAAACAGGCTTTCAGAAGAAGCACTGTATAAATCTTGAACCCTACATTGAAGGCTAGTTAGGAGGTACATAAGAAAGGCAGTAAAAAAGGGGTGGTGCGACTCCATGACCGAAATCGTTTTAGGACTTATGGCGACAGCTCATTTACAACAAGCTCACCCTGCTTGCACAGGATCTCGCGATAAGTCGGCTCTCTAAGGAGCTCGACCTAAAACGAAAGATTAAGAGTTAGCTAGTGACCTGAGATTCCTCACAATAGTGAGTATGCTCGCAAAAATGCTCAAACAACAAGCAAGTATCTGCATAGCACCACCCCCTTACGATTTAGTGCCATGAAGCCGCACTCCTATTATAGCAGATATTTACCAGTTAGGAATATCAAAGAAAGGAGGTGCATTCATGTCAAAGGTATTATTATTCAGCAATTACGTTAAAAGAATCAACGCAACCGTGACGGAAAACCTTGACGACATTCTCGCAATTGTTAAGCAAGCCGTGTCAAACGGAGTCCGCGAGATTTACTTCGATTACGAAGAAAAGGAATTCACGAAGTTTGCCCCGGAAACAAGTGATGGCCCATGCGACATGAGCCAATCACCCTGTACCCCTGATTAATCAAACATTTTTGCGACAGTCTTCCATGTTTCAGCATCGAGAGCTCCATAGTAATTTTTAGTTACTTCAAAAATAGCGAACCTGTCATTAGCGTCAAATGCCGTTTTTATGTTTTCATAGATAGCCGCCGCCGTGTTGTAAGACTTAATTATCCATGTTGATTCGAGCGGGTGTAGCCAGTTGTTTAGATACGAAGCTTTCTTAATTGCATCACTAACGGCGTTGTATTTTTGCCCGGGTGCTATTAGGTCATAAGAGATCAGGTATACCACGATATCACCCCCTTTCTGATAGGAATGCACGAACAACATAATTCTACCAGAAAGGGGGAGATTCTACAAGAAAGGTTAGGTACATATGTAAACTCATGATCGACGGTGTTATGCAAGATGGTTACAAATCGCCGCAGGAAATCGCTCAGCTCATGCTGGAACACAAGAAGAAAAAGGCATTACAGAACGCACAAAGGAAGGCTAGTTAGGAGGGTACATATGAGCGAACTAAAGGAATTTGATCCGCCACTCGACCCGGGAATTAAGCATGAAGTTGAGATCCTGTTTTCTAATGGGATTGAAACTTACGAATCATGCCAGGGCGGACCGGGGCATTGCTACCCAGAGCCTACAATACGATTTCTTGGTGGTAAGAGCGAGGGCTTCAAGGCGCTTGCAATTGCGTTACAAAACGGATTGAAACCCTCAAAACTCAGTCGAATATGGACCATTGAAGACAACGAGCCTATTGGTCCTACGTGGGAAATGACATTCTGGCACTTTGATACTTAATTACTTCCCTTGCGAAGTCCATCTAGCGCATTCATCACAGTGTTTTCTATTGCCGGTTCCTTGCCGCAGATTTTCCTTCTCTATGTTGTTCCCGGTGTTGCAGTTTGTATTGTCGTGATAGACGTCAGCTTTAATTGAATACCACGGAGATTTTACAGGCATAATATCACCCCCTTTCGACTTTATTCTACCACTTAATGGAAGTGAGGTACATAAAATGAATGAATTAATAAAGATCAATTACAATGATGACGGGCAAACCGTGTCCGCTAGGGAACTACATGAAAAGCTTGGAATAAGCAAAAGATTTTCTGCGTGGTGGGAAGACCAGGCTGAACGGTTAGGAATGAGTGTAATTTCCTACCGTACCTCCGGGTACACTAACGCGAACAACCAGACCTTTGAAGACTACGAAGTACCAATAGACATTGCAAAACACCTTTGCATGATGTCGGGCGGTGAGAAAGCTTTTATGTTCCGCGACTATTTTATTCAAATTGAACGCCAGTGGAACAGCCCAGAAGCATTATTTGCCCGTGCGCTGAAAATGGCAGACAGAAAAATCAATTCTCTTGAGACTGAAAAAATCGAACTCAAGACCATCATTCAAAAGCAATCTCCGAAAGTCTTATTTGCGAATTCCGTCATGGCGTCCAGCACATCGATACTCGTTGCTGATCTTGCGAAGATAATCGCTAAGAACGGTGTTGATATCGGAGAACTTCGTTTGTGGCAATGGCTCCGTAATAACGGATATGCCATAAAAGAGAAGGGCCGCAGCTTTAACATGCCCACGCAAAAATCCATGGACCTGAAAGTAATGGAACTCAAAGAAGGAACACACATTGATGCAGCAGGAGAAAGCCACATCCACACAACAACATTGGTAACCGGAAAAGGCCAAGTCTATTTCGCGAATAAGTTTTTAAAGCCGGTTGAGATCATGCAGTAGTACGGCGACCGAAATAGCAGGATACGGAGAAAGTACGAAATAGAAAGGGTGTTGAAAATGGATAATCGGGATTACGTTGCAGAAGGATGGGGACTAGAAGATTGTTACCCCGAAAAAAATAACACAGAGGTTTATCGCAAAGAAAAAGGGTGTCTGGGATGCAATAAATATCAGCAATGGCACGAATATGGGAACGACCTCTTTGATTGCCGCATTGGGTGTATACCTGAGAACAGATTGACCCCGTTTCGGCACAAACCGCTAAAATGCTATATCAAGATTGCATTTATAAAAATCAAAAAGTACTTCGCAATGTAAAAATATCCCGCACATTCCATAACCCCATTACCAAAACAGCGGGATACGGAAACGCTACGAATTAAGAAAGGAATGAGTTTGATGTCATATAAAAAGGTTCCTCGGTGCGAAGCTTGTCAAGACTGTCAGTGTATGGTTGGGGCCAAAGGGGAGTTTTACCGCTGTTATGGCGATGCAGGTGGATATGAGATTAAAAAGGATATAGGTCGCAAACTATCCAAGACAAGCCCCGAATGGTGTCCAGATAGAAAGAAGGTAAAACACAATGCTTAAGGAAGTTTTGAGTTATAAAAACATTACTGTTAGGGAAGCCGAAAATGAAGCGAGAGAAGAAATAATAAAGGTTCTCAAAGCCGAATTTCCGGAGTTTAAGGTTGAAGTTTGCTGTTTTAGAGGCGACACGGTTCACATAAGAGGGAAGGGTGACGCCCTCAGATTTGATATATCATGCACGCCTTATGCAAACGGGATGTACGTCAGGAAGTCGAAACAATACGGCGATTCTGTTTTTACAAAGGCAGAGATAGATGCCATAAAATCCAGAATTAATAAATACCTTTAGCCTCATTACCATATCAGGAGGGACACCATGAAATATACATGTTGCAAATGCGGAAAGGAATTCGAGAATAATTCCAAAGACATGCTCGCCATATTCAAATTCTACGGAAAAATGGATTGTAAAGAATGCTTTGACAAAGTCGTAGGAGAAGCGTTCGGGCAGTGTGTAGTTAAAAACGCAAGGAAGAGATCGTGTTCGGCTGTTCCGGGAAGTGAGGACTAATATGAACGAGTTAAAAATGAAACCAATTCTATTTTCAACACCGATCGATGAAATATGGAAACCAATTTTGGGATATGAGGGAAGATATGAAATTTCAAATTATGGGCAAGTTAGATCGCTTGATTCGCTTCACGACAAACATCGTGGTAAAATTATGGCTCAGTTTTCAGGCCCAAAAGGTTACAAATATATTGATCTGAGAAACAAAACTGGCAAGAAGGCATTTGCTGTTCATAGGCTTGTGCTTGAAGCCTTTGTCTGCCCAAAACCGGAGGGAAAGCAAGTTGCACATTGGGACGGAAATCCCAGCAATAACTTTGAAGGGAATTTGCGGTGGGCTACGGCCAGGGAAAACATCGAAGACCGAGAACGGCACGGACGCACAGCGAAAGGAGAAAATTCAGGTTCTGCAAAGCTTGACACAAAATGTGTTAAGACAATTATGAAACTCAAAGAATTAGGGTTTTCTACATGCGAAGTTGGGCACTTAGCTTGTGTGAGCGCCACAACAATACAAAGAATATGGAACGGGGAATCATGGAGGAACTTGCAGTGACGAAAGGTATTTTATTTAGCCAAGAAATGGTGCAGGCAATTCTTGAGGGCAGAAAGAGCATGA
>JBAZHB010000048.1:0-9494 GCA_041652535.1 Candidatus Babeliales bacterium | reverse complement strand
CAGCGGTTGCTCATAGTGCCGGTCAACAACTTCCTGCTTTGCGTGCTGATGCACAAGCTCAAATAGATCCTTTGCTTGTTGATATTGCTCAACGTTTAGCACCTTTCTTGCGTAATCGTATATTTGCCAACGGCGGGTTACCACCGCAACAACAACCACAGCCTCCTGCAGCGCCGCAAGCTCCTCAACAAAGAGGGGCGCCTCAAGTACCCGTAATGCAAGTGGCGCCGCAAGATTTTGGCCTTAATAGTGCCCCTGATTTTGGTCAGGATCAGTAATAAAAATTTATCCATTTTTTTTGCCTGATATACTGACCGCGTTGGTTGCATTCAAAAAAATTATTTTCTGGGTAGCACGATGAATAAAAATACTGAAACAAAGCAGCGCGGAAAGTTAGAAATTATTGCAGGTTCAATGTTTTCGGGTAAAACCGAAGAGCTCATGCGTCGCCTTAAACGTGCTGAATATGCCAAACAAAATGTACTTACTATCAAACATCACATCGATCAGCGATATTCAAAAGAACAAACGTGTATTGTTTCGCATGCCGGGCAGGAGCGCTACGCTTTTGTTATTGCCGATGATGCCCGGGGTTTTGAAAAAATTTTAGAACTTGCGCAGAGCAATGTTGATGTTATTGGGATTGATGAAGTGCAGTTTTTTAGCACCCCTATCATTGAAGTGATTCAGTATCTTGTCGAAAATGGTAAACGCGTGATTGCTGCTGGTCTTGATCTTGATTTTCGTGGCGAGCCTTTTACTGTTATGCCAACTCTATTGGCGCTTGCTGACGAGGTAACCAAACTCAAAGCTATTTGTGTTGTCTGTGGACGCGATGCGCAACATACGCAACGGATGGTCAACGGCCAACCGGCAAAATATGATGATCCGCTTATTTTGGTCGGCGCGGCTGAGTGCTATGAAGCACGGTGTCGCAACTGTTTTGTGATGGAAAAACCAGGGCAGACGTTACGGCATACTGCGACAAAATCTATGCGTGAGTGTGCGGTTTAAGGCAAAGTGTGTCAAAATCAAAAATTTCTTTTACGTGTACCAACTGTGGCTACATCAGCATCAAATGGGTTGGGTGCTGCCCCAACTGTAACGAATGGAACAGCCTGGTTGAACAGCAGCCGGTTGCTCCCGCTTTGGGTAAATTTTCCGGCGGAAGCAGCAGCGGGCAGGTGGCAGAACTTGTTTCACTTTCACAGATATCGCTAACACCTCAAAATCGTATGACGACCGGAATTCGTGAATGGGATACGGTTCTTGGCGGCGGTATTCTTCCTGGTTCATTTATTATTTTGACGGGTGATCCAGGGATTGGAAAATCAACGCTTTTGCTTCAAGTGGCAGATGCCATAGCTGCGAATCGCAAAGTTTTTTATTTTTCTTCCGAAGAATCACTTGAGCAAGTTAAAGGTCGGGCGTTGCGGTTGGGCATTGGAAATGAGCAACTCTTGTTTTCTGATCAAGCATGCCTTGAAACAATTGTGGCAACGGCTCAGCAATCAAAACCGGCGCTTGTGGTGGTTGATTCGATTCAAAATTGTCATCTATCGACACAGTCGCATGCTATTCCAGGAACGGTCGCACAGTTGCGTGAGTCGGCATTCCATCTTATGCGGTTGGCAAAAGAAAATGATATTGCCGTACTTATCACCGGTCATATCACCAAAGAAGGCGAGATGGCTGGTCCCAAGGTGCTTGAGCATATGGTTGACGGCGTGTTTTATCTGCAGGCAGAGGATCGTTGGCATACGCGTATCTTGCGTTCAGTCAAAAATCGCTTTGGCACCATTAATGAAGTTGGCTTTTTTGAGATGCACGAAAAGGGCCTTGTTGAAGTTACCAATGTGAACCAGCAGTTTTTAAGTGAAGCATCCGGGGTTGCTGGGGCCGCATTGGTGTGCTGTATGGAGGGATCGCGGCCAATCTTGTCAGAAGTTCAAGCATTGGTAGTTGCATCAAAATTTGGTATTCCCCAGCGGGTGGTGACCGGATTGGATCCCAAGCGCGTGGTGCTTATTGCAGCAATTTTAGAAAAATATCTACAGATACGTTTCAGCGCGCATGATATTTTTTGCAAAGTGAGCGGCGGTCTTAAAATTCGTGAATCGTCTTCAGACTTGGGTATCGCGATGGCATTACTTTCAAGTTATTTCCAACAAGCGTTACCTATTCGTTCAGTTGCACTTGGTGAAATCAGTTTGACGGGGCAAATAGCGCCGGTGAATCAGGCGGTGGCCTGCATCAAAGAGGTTGAAAAGTTTGGGCTTGAGCGAATTTTTGTCGCCAAAGCCCAACAGAGTAAAGCTCATTGTAAAGTGATTGGCTTTAAAAATATTTATGATCTGTTGCAGTTGTTCCCTGAAGGAAAGTGAGCGTCAATGCTCATGCTCTTGCATAAAGCACCTCTCCATCCTTACAATCTAATTTTTTTTGTTAGCAACTAATGCCACAATTCCAATACTTGCCAAACTTGCGATAAAACCGGGAATCATTGCAGGGATGGTGGTATTAAAGTGGGGCCAAACGCCAGCGATGATGCCGCCAACAATAACACCAGCAAGTGCGGCGCGGGTGTTTTTCATATTAGTTTGTAATGACACTAACATGAGGGGCCCAAAGGAACAGCCAAGTCCTGTCCAGGCGTAATACACAAGATCGTAAATACTCTTTTGGTCATTGGCTAAGGCAAAAACTAAGGCGATAAGACAGATCCCTACAACGCTGATGCGCGATGCAATTTGGAGCGCCATTTGGCTTTTGCGCTTGAGCAGGGTGCCATAAAAATCTTCAGCAAGTATAGATGCTGATGCAAGTACTTGCGCCCCGATAACATTGATAGCTGAGGCCATGATGGCGCATAGAATAATACCGGCGATAAATGGCGAGAAGAGCGCTTTGGTCATAGCGACAAAGATAAGTTCATTATTTGCAAGCCCTTGAGGAAAGAATGCGATTCCAACAAGGCCAACGCAGATTGCAGCGCCCAGTGTGATGGCTTGCCAGGATAAACCAACATATTGTGCTTTAGCCATATCTTTAACATTGCTGATTCCCATAAATTTGGTAACGATGTGCGGTTGGCCAAAGTAACCAAGTCCCCAGCCTGCTGCAAGCATGATGATAGAACAGGCGTGAAAAAATGAATGCGGCAAAATATTGAGCGATACTCCGCGAAGATGGGCGAGCGATGCAATTTGTCCTGTTCCCTGAATATGCAAGAAGGCGACGAGAGGAACCAGAATGATCATGGCAAGTAAAAACAATCCTTGAAAAAAATCGACCCAAGCAATAGAAAGGTAGCCGCCGAGTAGAATGTAAAAAACGACAAATGCACCGATATAAATTCCGGTTGCATAGCTGAGCGAGAAGAGCGATTCAAAAAGATGCCCAAGTACTACAAAGTTTGCGGAGATATAAAACATAAAAAAGAGCAAACAAAAAAGAGCGCTTACAGTACGTAACATGCCGGTCTTATCATCAAAGTGTTTGGCGAAGAAAGAGGAGATCGTTGGACTTTGGTAACGTTCTGTCAGTACACGCAAACGTGGTGCTACAAATCGCCAGTTAAAATACATAAAAAGAATGAGTCCTATGGCCGTCCACGCTTCGATAAGTCCATGGGCATAAATAGCAGCAGGAAATCCCATAAAAAGCCAGCCACTCATGTCACTGGCATGTGCTGCTAAAGCCGTAACCCAATAGCTCAGTGAGCGTGAACCGAGGATAAAATCGGCAGTTTTAAGGCTTTTGCGATATGCCAAAAATCCTATGGTGCCCAAAATGGTAAAATAAACGCCGAAGGCTATGACAACATTCATGTTCATGGGAAATCTCACATTTTAAGGGTATAACTTTAGTAATTTTGCACCAAAATTCTAGCGATCGTTCGAACTGAACGCAAGATTTAAAAAGTATTGAGGTGATTTAACCAATAGGGGGTTGGTGTGCGTGATGAGGACGTATGAAGTATGGATGCTCTTTGGCATGACTTAATTGGAACGCAAGAAATTGCATCAAGCCGGTCATAGCAAGAGGTGCCAAAAGCGGCGTTACGCGTGGTATGACGAAAGAAAAGTCTGCCATCCGAATAAGTTCATTTTGCTCTTCAAATGCAATAACGATAAGATTACCGCCATTCTCTTTAATAGCTTGTGCCATGCCCAAAATGCGTTGATAGCCAACATCATCAAGAACTGAAAAAAGGAACGTAGGAACTTTGTGCGCGATAAGCGCATACGATTCATGTTCAATCTCGCCGACGGGTAACCCAATGGCATAAACTTTTGCAATTTCTCTGAATTTAAGTGCAGCTTCAAGGGCAAATGGATAGTTGATGTGCCTACCAAGAAGCACGAAGCGGTCCCAGGTGCAATAGCGTGGAATGAATTCTTGTATAATCGGGAATTTATTAGAATCAATAACTGCTTCAAGAATTTCTGCTGCAACAAAAAGTGTTTCTTCAATTTCATGTAGGGTATGGGCATCTATTTTGCCACGATCAAGTGCAATACGGTGAGCCAGCCAGTAGAGTGTTGCAACTTGAGTAGAAAACGCTTTGGTTGAGGTGTGTGCAATTTCGGGTCCAGCTTGCAAGGGCAAAAAGCCGCTTGCTTCTCTGACCATAGTGCTTGATGCAACATTAGTGATAGCAACGGTGTGTTGGTCATACGAATTGGCAAGCCTCAATGCAGCAAGGGTATCTTTGGTTTCGCCGGATTCTGAAACAATAAAATAAAGGCTGTCTTGCTCGGGGAAAAAAGACGTTGCGCAAAATTCTGATGCCATATGTACGTGCGTTCGAATATTTACAATTTCTCTGAAAAAAAAGGCAGCAATCTGTGCAGCATGCCACGATGATCCAGCGCCTATAAGATTGATTGAGGTGAGCGCTTGAATTTTTTCGGTGGTTAATCCCATGTGCCGCCAAAGCGATTCGTCATAGTCTGACGCGTGATGATGACGATGGAGCATTAACGTTTGCGCTATCTGATCATCAAGACAGGGGCCTATCGATTTGCAGAATGCAATCGTACGATGTATGGCACGCTTTTGTTCAAAAATTTCTTTGGGAAGATGATGTCCTTTTCCCATTCTGGTTAAGGCTGCATCATGACTATCAATTTCTTGGATGTAATAAGGAATGGGACGACCTTCAGCATTATAAAGGTCCAAGCTATCTTTATAGATACATGCGCATGCATTATCGGGAATAAAGATAACGCGATTAATTTCGGGTGGAAGAGAGGCAACATCAGAAACGACTATCATTTCTCCCTCGCCAACACCAATGCTTAATGGTGAATGACGACGAGTAACCATAAGTTTTTCTGGATGTGCTTCATCAAGTACCACAAGCGCGTAAGCACCGGTGGTTTGTTTAAAAAGTTCGATGAGTGCTTTTTTATGATCACCTAGCTGCTCTAATAGAATTCCAAAGAGATGAATAACCGCTTCAGCATCCGTCGTGGTGATAAGCTCATGTCCCTGATCAACAAGCCGATGCCGTAAGGCATCGCCACCTTCAATCGTGCCATTGAGAGCGCCAGTAATGTTTTTTTTGCAATTGAAATGAGGTTGCGCATTATTGGCATCCGCTACTCCATGAGCCGTCCAGCGTAGGTGTGCTATGCCGATAGTGCCATCAAAATTGACTTCTTGACCAAGTCGTTGGATAGGTGAAACGCCGCCAGCCTCTTTGTGATAAGAAAAGTGAGCATGGCGGCTGTCAATGCATACAAAACCAGCTGAGTCGTATTCATAACGCTCAAGCCGTGTAAGTCCTTCGAGTACCAGTTGTCGACATGATTTGTTGCCGTTGTAGGCTACAATGCCACACATACAGGAAGTATAAAAGGATTAACGTTTGACGAACTGGAAACGTCTACGTGCAGCTTTTTGACCGTATTTTTTACGCTCTTTAATGCGTGCATCAACGGTAAGAAGACCATGCTGACGAAGTACGCTTTTGAGTGTTTGGTTGGCAGCCAAAAGAGCACGTGATAAGCCGAGCTTAACCGCATCGGCTTGGCCGACCATGCCGCCACCGCAAACGGCTACTTTGGCATCAAAAGCCTTTTCAAGTCCGCAGACTTTGAGAGGGAATACAGCAGCACTGCGCGTAAGGCCAGTATCAAAATATTTTTTATAATCTTTGCCATTAATCAAAACTTTGCCCGTACCTGGCTTAAGCCATACACGTGCAACAGATGTTTTGCGGCGACCGACGCCATGTTTAGTAAGTGCTGTTCCTGCTTTATCCATAAATGTCTCAGCCTAACGCTTTAATTTAAACTGGTAAGGTGCATAGACAATGAAAAAACGATACATGAAAGGTATTTTACAAAAGGGTCTTATGTTTGTCAAAAAGGCCTGAAATTACTGTTTTTTGAAATAGCCGGCGATCGGATTTGAACCGACGACCTACTGATTACGAATCAGTTGCTCTACCGCTGAGCTACGCCGGCAAAAGCTTATTGTTCAAATGCTTCCTGGCAAACAATACAACGGGCTGCATAGGGAAAATTTTCAAGGCGTTTTGCCGAAATCGGCTCTCCGCAATCTATGCAAATGCCATATTCGCCACGGTTAATGCGTGTAAGTGCATCTTCCATAAGATGAAGTTCGTCAATTTCAGTGCGCTGAATTGAGCTTTGTAAGTTCTGCATAGACAGCGATTGTACCTCATCTGCAGTATCTTGTACAATCCCGTCCGTCACCTTCTCGTGTGTTTGACGAACCAATTGATTTTCAACATCGCTTTTTCGCTTAATCAGCGTCTGTTTGATTTTATCAATAAGCTCAGCTCTCTGCTTCACGGTCTTCCTTTCTCTTTTTTAGTGCGAGCCGCTTTAAAAAAAGCTCGCAAAAGAGTTACGCTTTCGCTTGCTCCAATGCCACCAGTTATGTCAATGTCTCGTGCATAAGCTGGAAGATTTTGGTAATCACCTAGGCCGCATCCAAAAAGATTAGACCTTGCTCCAAAAACGATGCTTTCAATCCGTGAAAGCTTGATAAGCCCGATGCACATTAAACAAGGCTCAAGAGTAACATAGATACAACATCCGTTCAATCTCCAATCGTCTACTTTTTTACAAGCCTTTTGGATGGCAAGTACTTCAGCATGGGCTGTTTGGCAGTTAAGGGTTTCAACCTTGTTGTAAGCCCGTGCAATGATTTTGCCGTCGCGGTCAACGATTATGGCCCCTACGGGAACCTCTCCTTGAGCGAGCGCCCGTGTAGCCTGTTGGAGGGCTACCTCCATGTAGTGCTTTTTTTTGTCATTCATAGTACCTATTAACGCGCGTTTTTGGCGGATTTTGACAGCTTTGTTATACTACTTTCACAAATTTGTCCCGTTGTGGCGTTGGTTATACTACACTAAATCAACGTGCTAAAGAAAGTTTTTAGTGACTTGTTGGCTGTAGCTGCAGCACATTGATGGGGTGTCTTCATGGATACAAAAGATAAAAAGAGTGCTATGGAAGAGAAGAAAGTTGTCGAAGAATATGGTGCTAGTTCGATTAAGGTGCTTGAGGGTCTTGAGGCGGTTCGCAAACGACCTGCTATGTACATTGGATCGACCGGCGTTACAGGATTGCATCATTTGGTTTACGAGGTAGTTGATAACTCTATTGATGAGGCTATCGGCGGATTTTGTAACGAAATTACCGTTATTTTGCATGCTGATGATTCATGTTCGGTAGAAGATAATGGCCGAGGCATTCCCGTTGGTATGCATCCAACAGAGAAAAAGTCTGCTGCCGAAGTGGTTATGACCAAGCTTCATGCCGGCGGTAAATTTGAAAAGGATGCTTATAAGTATTCTGGCGGATTACATGGCGTTGGCGTTTCGGTTGTTAATGCATTGTCTAAGACGCTTGAGCTCAAGGTTTTTCGCGATGGCAATGTCTATGAACAGTTTTATGACCGTGGTGATCCACGGGCTCCTCTTAAAGAAGTTGGTAAAGAGGATAAACGTGGTACCTACATTCGTTTTGCGCCGGATTCAAAAATTTTTGAATCCGTAGAATTTAGTTTTGACGTACTCTCTGCGCGTATGCGTGAACTTGCCTTTTTAATTAAGGGTTTACGCATAATTATTAAAGATGAACGCACTGCGCAAGAGCATAGTTTTTATTTTGAAGGAGGGATTGCATCATTTGTTGAATATCTCAACGTCAAAAAGAATCCTCTTTTCAATGAGATCATTCAGCTCAGCAAGGATGACGGTACCTATGTGCTTGATTGTGCGCTGCAATACAATGATGGTTATAACGAACAAACATTTAGTTTTGTGAACAATATTCACACCATCGATGGCGGTACACATGAAATAGGCTTTAAGTCCGCATTGACTAAGGTCTGTAATCGTTATGCACAAAAATATAATATGCTCAAAGACGAATCTTTTTCGAGCGATGATGTTCGCGAAGGACTTGTTTGTGTTATTAGCATTAAGGTTCCTGAGCCACAGTTCGAAGGACAAACCAAAGGTCGGTTGGGTAATAGCGAAGTCAAAGGTCTTGTTGATTCGTGGGTGTACGCATTTCTTGAAGGCTACTTCGAAGAAAATCCAACAATTGCCAAAAAGATTATGCAAAAGGCATTGTTGGCGCAACAAGCTCGTACGGCAGCAAAGCGTGCTCGTGAGTTGACGCGTCGTAAAAGTGAACTCGAGTTCTCGGTCCTGCCAGGTAAACTTGCAGATTGTTCAGAAGAAGATCCTTCAAAAACTGAATTATATATTGTTGAGGGAGATTCGGCAGGCGGTTCGGCTAAAGGTGGTCGTGATCGTTTTACCCAAGCCATTTTGCCTTTGCGCGGTAAGATTATTAACGTTGAAAAAACACGTCTTGATCGCATGCTTGCCAATAGCGAAATCAGAGATCTTATAACTGCCATTGGTGCTGGCGTTGGTAATACTGAATGTAATCCTGATAAAGCTCGTTATCACAAAATAGCCATTATGACCGATGCTGACGTTGATGGTTCGCATATCAGAATTTTGCTTTTAACGTTCTTCTTCCGCTATATGTTACCGCTTATCGAGCGTGGCTTTATTTATGTTGCACAGCCACCTTTGTATAAAGTAAAAATCGGTAAAACTGAACGTTACTTAAAAGATGAAACTGAATTTAAGAATTTTATGTTTGATTGGGCCGCTCAAAATGCGGTGCTTAACGTAGCAGGTACGGCGCTTGCCGCTGGTGTTTGGAAACAGACATTATCTGATGTGTTGAAATACGAAGAAGAACTTGAGCGTATGAGTAATCAGATTGAGGCAACACGGCATCATACGCATGAGTTGGTGATGTTCTTGAAAGAAATTGGCTGGGAATTGAATAAGTTCTCTCCAGCTCAAATGCTTGAAAAGCTTACGTCCCGCTTTCCACAATACCAGATTACGCCATCAACTGTTGCTGCCAACCTTGAAGAAAGCATGTCGCTTGAGGGAGATGTTAAACCCGTCAAAGATATGTTGA
>JBAZHB010000047.1:0-9726 GCA_041652535.1 Candidatus Babeliales bacterium | reverse complement strand
TTGAGAAAAATTTAGGGGCTTGTGGTCATTCCCTCAAAAGAGGGAATCCAGCAAAACTTAAGCAAACAAGCTCTTCTTATTAAGCTTTTTCCAATCATTATCAAAAAGCTCAATACCGCGTTCAGTAAGCGGATGCTTCATTGCCGCTTCCATAACGACAGGCGGAATGGTCACAATATCAACACCAGTTGGAATAATTTTTTGCCAATGACTTATTGAACGAATTGATGCGGCAATAATCTGTGAAGGGAAATTGTACATATCGCGTGCGGTTACTACTTCTTCAAGCATCGCCACGCCATCAACACCGATGTCATCCCAACGGCCAAGGAAAGGGGAAATATATGCCGCGCCAAGTTTGGCCACAAGCAATGTTTGAATAGGAGTGAAAACCAGCGTGACGTTGACGTGAATGCCTTCATTAACCACTGTTTTTATCACGGAGAGATATTGTTCAGCAAATGGAATTTTGACGACTACATTCTTGGCGAATTTGGCAATCTCGCGAGCTTGTGCAAGAACAGCCTCAGGGCTCTTTTCAACCACTTCGATACTCACCGGACCATCGACCATGGCACAAATATCTTTGAGCACCTGCTTGGTATCAGAACCCTCTTTGCTCAGCAATGTCGGATTGGTAGTTACGCCATCAACAAGACCTGTTGCTGCCCATTTTTTTATGACATCACGGTTGGCAGTATCAAGAAAAATTTTCACGCTTCGCCTTTCATTCGACCAATTCAAAACTCATTTCACCACAAAATTAACCAAGCGATCGGCAACAAAGACCACTTTGATCACTGTTTTTCCGTCAAGCCATTGTTGCACCACTTTGCGCGCTTGAGGTTCAACAAGGTCCTGCGAGGTACCTTTAGGAAGCACCAATGACGCACGCAGCTTGCCATTAATTTGCACAACTACGGTAACTTCATTTTCAACTGCAAGTGCAGGATCATAGATCGGCCACTGTGCATGTTCAAGAGATGTACCAATAATAGTTTCAAGCAGTTCGCTAGCAAAATGCGGCACCATCACTGAAAGTGCTACCAAAAATTTCTCGCACAGATCATAATCGAGCACTAATTTATCGCGTTCAAGATCATTGAGATATTCCATTGTCGCAGAGACGGCAGTGTTGACTTTAAATTCCGCCAATCGCTCCTGATAGGCTTTAAGGAAACGATGAAAACGTTGAAGCGATTTTTGATCGGCTGATTGACCATGCGTAAGCACATTTCCTGGTGTTGTTAGAAATGACCATAAACGAGCAAGAAAGTTACGCACGCCACGTATTGAATCGGTCTGCCATTCGGTATCAAGCTCTGGCGGCCCCATAAACAAAATGTACATACGTAAGGTATCAGCGCCTAGTTCATTGACAATGTCATCAGGGTTAACCACATTACCTTTTGATTTGGACATTTTTTCGACGCGCCCGGTTACCGCAGATTTCATGCACACCATCCCTTGATTGAAAAGGCGAGTGAATGGTTCATCAAAAGGAAGATGTCCAAGATCATGCAACACTTTGACATAAAAGCGTGCATACAAAAGATGCAGAATGGCATGCTCAATACCACCAACATACAAATCAACCGGAAGCCAATATTTCATATCCGCGGGATCAACGGCTTTGTCTTTCAGATGTGAATTTGGATAGCGTAAAAAATACCAGCACGATCCTGCCCATTGTGGCATTGTGTTGGTTTCACGCTTTGCCGCAGCTTTACATTGAGGGCATGTCGTATTAACCCACGCAGTTACGGCAGCAAGAGGAGATTCCCCCGTACCAGTTGGTTGATATTTTTCAACTTCGGGCAACGTGATAGGAAGTTCTGATTCGGGAACGGGAACAACGCCGCAGGAAGGACAATGCACTAATGGAATAGGCTCACCCCAATAACGTTGACGTGAAAAAATCCAGTCACGCAATTTATACACCGTTTGTACCTGGGCTATACCTTGATCGGCAAGCAATTTGAGCGCTGCCTCACGACCTTGCGTTGCAGCATCAAGCCCATTACAGGCATCAGAATTTATGAGGATACCATCGCCCTCGTATGCCTTACTCTGTGTTCCATCATCAGCAATATATTCTTCAAGATTGCGCGCGGGCCTAATGACGGGGATAATCGGCAGTTTGAATGCTTGTGCAAAATCAAAATCACGTTGGTCGCCACCAGGAACAGCCATGATGGCGCCGGTGCCATAACCTTTAAGAACATAGTCTGAAACGTAGACCGGAATTTTTTTATGGGTAACCGGATTGGTAACATACGCACCCGTAAACACACCCGTTTTGCCTTCAGTGTCAATAACGCGCTCACGGGCAGTGACATGTAAAAATTTTTCACGATAGGCATCAAGCGCTTCTTGTTGTTCGGATGAAGCGATTTTTGTTACAAGATCATGATCGGGAGCCAGCACCAAAAAAGTAACCCCGTAGATCGTTTCGGGACGTGTGGTAAATACTTGAATCTTAACATTCTGATCAGTCAGGAACGTAACCAGAGCACCTTGGCTTTTGCCAATCCAATTTTCCTGCATCGCTTTGACACGCTCAGGCCAATCAAGTTTTTTGAGCCCTTCAAGAAGTTTTTCGGCATAAGAGGTGATACGCAACACCCACTGACGCACCTTCTTTTGTTCAATAACTGAGCCACAACGCTCACATGCACCTTGCACAACCTCTTCATTGGCAAGACCGGTAAGACATTGCGGACACCAATTGATGGGCATTTCAGCCTGATAAGCAAGGCCAGCTTTGTACATTTGCAAAAAGATCCATTGCGTCCACTTATAATATTCAGGATCGGTAGTATTGAGCTCTTTGTCCCAATCATACATGGCACCAATTGTTGCGAGTTGACGCTTAAAGTTGGCAATATTGGTTGCGGTACTCGTACGAGGGTGAAGACCCTTTTTTATAGCATCATTTTCAGCAGGAAGACCAAAAGCATCCCACCCCATCGGATGCAGCACGTTGCAACCCTCAAGCCATTTCATACGGGCGTATACATCAGAAAGTACATATCCTTTCCAATGGCCAACGTGAAGGCCGGAGCCCGATGGATACGGGAACATGTCTAAGCAATAAAATTTTTTGCCGGTACGCGTTTTTTTGGTGGCAAAATAAGGACGCTCTTGCCAAATTTTGCGCCATTTTTCTTCAACTGCCTTAAAATCATAGGCCATACCAAAATCTCCCACACTTCAAGGAGCCACTTTCAACAAACGTGACAGAGCTTATCATAATAATGAATTTTGGTCTTTGCGCTTAGGTTTCAGGCATTATCAAAACGAATTTGTCCGCTCACCATTCATCCAAAAGCTTTAAACGCTAGGGCCCTTCTGACGAACCTTCTAACGAAGTAGAAGAATACCTCACGCCTCAGAGCACCGCTCAACCCCTATCAAAATCATGGGTATCTTTAATTTATTGACTCTCTGAAATTGTTTTTTGTAGGGTAAAGGTGGAAGGCTGGAACATAACTTCCATCATATCGCCAGCAGGTAAAACAAAAACTGTTCTAACAGGGGGAAAGGGGAACGGATGAAAATTCAATCGTCCTTGGGAATGCATTGCATCATTGCAAAAAAATATTTATTATTTTGCAATTTTATTTTATGGGGAAGCACCCTTGTTGCCATTCCTGAATGGACAGCGCTGATATATGTACAGGCAAATAATAATTTAAGTCCTTTTGCAATCAAAAACTTCAATGACATGATTGCCGTTGGTTCTAATGAAACGATGACCAGCCTTGTACAGTGGTATCAACCAGGTCAAGCAGGAACATGGCGCTATAAAATTGAAAAGGGCAAGATGGTGCTTGAAGAATGTAATGCGGCACCAAGTGATGGAAGCACGGCGCATGATTTAGTTGATGCTATGCGCTGGGCAGTAACCAAACACCCTGCTCAAAAATATTCTCTGGTACTGTGGGATCATGGCCTTGGTATCATCGATCCAACATGGGGCAATCACCGCCCTTGGATTTCAAAGGAACTTTTGAATATTGATCCTGATTTTGTAAAAAATAATCCACGTATTCAGATTAGTGGGCTCACCGTTGAGAATGCTGAGGATCTTATACTTACCTCAACAGAACATCAACTTGATACCCTTCTCACCGAAACGCTCCAACGTGGAATTCTTTTTAATGAACAAAGCAAAACTTATATGGATAATCAAAATCTTTCGCAAGCGCTCAAGGACATCAGCACGCAGGTCCTTAAAGGGAAAAAGCTTGATATTTTGGGTATGGATGCCTGCCTGATGGCAATGGTTGAAATCAGCTACTTGGCGCATCAATATGCCTCCATACTTGTCGCATCGCAGGAGGTAGAGCTTGCTAATGGGTGGAACTATGCCGCCTTTGGGCATCTTCTCTCCGCCAAAAATTCCTCACCTTCACTTGTCGCGCAAGGAATAGTAAAAAGCTATGAACAATATTATAAAAATCGTGTGCAGTTCTATACGCAATCTGCTATCAATCTTGAAATTGTCGATCTTATTAAAGACAATATCGATCTAGTTATTAGTGGATTTAAGGCATGCCAAAGGCTTAAGAACAATGATGTTACCGCTCTGGCAAAAAAAGCACGGCGTTCATGCCTACAATTGAGCTCATCAAATTACGTTGATCTATATACATTTTATGCCGATTTTTATCATCAACTCTCAACAAACACAAAATCATTTGTCCGCAGCAAGGCGGTAGATGAGCTTAAAGGATCACTAACTCAAGGTATGCAGCTTATTGAGCAAGCAGTTATTGCCAATACTTCAGGCAAAAATCTTGCACGCGCCAAAGGGCTTTCAATTTACTTTCCACAACGCTTTATCGATCGTTCATATCCCAAGACAGGTTTTGCTCAAGACTGTCAATGGTATGGCTTTATCAAAGAGCTATGCGGGGGATAATTACGATAAAAACCTTGCCAAACCAAGCCCTCTCTGGCAGAATGTTACACATCATTTGAAAATTCTTTGTAAAAGATCCCTATAAGGGGCTGTAGCTCAGTTTGGTTAGAGCGTCCGCCTGTCACGCGGAAGGTCGCGGGTTCGAGTCCCGTCAGCCCCGTTTCTCTTATTTTTATCCCCATTTAAGCCGTTTTTGGCGCATGATAGAGTATTTTGCTAGGCTGAATGCATGAATACAAAAAATAAATTCAACCTTGTATTTCCATTTCCCCCTGCTGGCGACCAGCCACAGGCCATTGCCCAGCTTGCCGAGAAAAGGCCGGGAAAATCGGTATTGTTAGGTGTTACCGGCTCAGGCAAAACGTTTACGCTTGCCAACGTTATTGCTCATGCCAACAAGCCAGTACTGATACTCTCTCCCAACAAAACATTGGCCGCACAGCTGTATGAAGAATTCAGCCTTTTTTTCCCTAAAAACAAGGTTTGCTACTTTGTCAGCTATTACGACTACTACCAGCCAGAATCATATCTACCGGCGCAAGATATTTATGTTCCGAAGGAAACAAAAGTTAACAGTGAAATCGAACGCCTTCGTGTTGAAGCAACTGCCTCTATCATTAATCGTCGCGATGTCATTGTTGTCGCATCAGTCTCTGCCATTTATTCGCTCGGCAATCCATTTGATTATCGCGAGTTAACCTTTTCACTCACCCGTGGGCAAAAGATTAATCGCAAAACATTGATCGATAAACTTATTTTCATTCAATACAAACGTAATGATATGCAAAGTGATCCCGGCACGTTTAAGGTAGTCGGCAACACGATAACTATTAACTTGCCTTATTTATATGACAATCTTCGCATTGAACTTTTTGGCGATGTTATTGATCGTATTGAGCTGGTTGATAAAAATGAACATCGTGTACTGTCCTCTCTTGACGATATGCTTATTTTCCCTGCCAAACATTTTGTCACCACCCAAGAAAAACGAGATGCAGCTATTGATCACATCAAGGCTGACCTTGAACGCGAAGCTGCGACAATGACCAATCCGCTTTATCGCGAACGCCTTCTTACGCGTATTAATCATGACATTGAAATGCTCAAAGAAACAGGCTACTGCTCAGGCATTGAAAATTACTCGCGCTACTTTGACGGTAGACTTCCCGGACAAGCGCCTTATCCACTCTTTGACTTTTTTGATCGCGATTTTTTGCTTATTATTGATGAATCTCATATCACGCTTCCTCAACTGCGCGGTATGTACAATGGTGACCATGCTCGTAAAAAAGCACTTGTAGAATATGGCTTTAGACTTCAAGCATCATTTGATAACCGCCCACTCAAATTTGAAGAAATCGAAAAATATTTTAATGACGTCATTTTTGTCTCGGCAACACCGGGCGAATATGAACAGAAAATAAGCACGCAAACTGTCCAACAAATTGTACGTCCAACAGGTATTCCTGACCCTGCCATCACCATTATCAAACGAGAAGGACAGCTTGAGGATCTTATCAAACGCATTAAAGCAACTTCAGATAAAGGGTTCCGCACCCTGGTTACGGTACTTACCAAAAAAGCGGCTGAAGATCTTGCACTTTATCTTGAAAATCATGGCATTAAAGTTTGCTATATGCACAGTGAAATCAAAACTCCTCAACGAACTGAACTTTTGCACAAATTACGTTCAGGCGTCTTTGAGTGTTTGGTTGGTATCAACTTGCTCCGCGAAGGTCTTGACTTACCCGAAGTTGCTCTTGTTGCCATTATGGATGCTGACATTGAAGGATTTTTGCGAGATGCACGTTCACTTATACAAACTATAGGACGCGCCGCGCGTAACGTTGAAAGCAATGTTATTTTTTATGCTGATAAGATTACCGGTTCAATGCGCCAGGCACTTGAAGAAACCGAACGACGTCGTCAGCTACAAAACAATTACAATACTGAACACCATATCGTTCCTGCATCAGTTAAACGCGACGTCACTAAAAGCATCACCAAACTTCAAGAACGTATCATGCAAGCAAGCAAAAGCGGCAAAAAACTTGCATCAATCACGCCTAAAAATAATCGCGAGCGCGACATCCTCATTCGTGAATTACAAGATGAAATGCAGGTCGCTGCAGAAAATCTTGATTTCGAACGCGCTATTCAGCTGCGTGACAAAATTCTTGTGCTTGAACAGCACGTCACCAAAAAAGCATAATCTTGCGATCTGCTCCCACCTCATCGTACGCTTCCATTCGCCCCGTCTGCATACCATAGCTTTGCCTACCCCTCAGAGTCTTGGCGAAGTTGAGGCGTCGGCGGAAGCCGCGAGCATAACCAAGATAGGTGCGCAACCGTCAGGACAGGACATTATGCATCTGGTTCTTATCGCCCTGAGCTACTTCTGTGTCATTGAAATAATTAAATATTGCATGCGCAAAGTCCAATAAGGTATAAGGGGAACAGGTTACATAATCCAAAGCCCCAAATGATTGAAAGGATTGGGTTTTATGAAAAACAACTTTTTGGTGAGCCTGCTCGTAGGGTCTCTTTGTATCGTTAATATGCTATCCGCAACAAAGATCACCCCTCTTATCTATGCGCTTAATACGCGCGGCGAACTCTACGCCCACGACAATGGCACGTGGATCAAGGGCCCGTTACCTAAAATTGGTCAAAATACTCTGCAGGTACTCACACTTGCAGCAGGGCCATCTATTGATAACCAAGACGAAACTGCGCAAGGACAGCTTTATGTCATTGATGACAGGCATGGTGCATGGAGCATGCCACAAATTTGGGTAAAACAACCTTTTGGAAATGGGCAATGGTACCCAATCAGCAATCCACAAACAATGCCCCTTGCTGACATTGCAGCAGGCAAAGACAAATTAATTGCGTTTAAATATCTGAAAGAAAAAGCTATTTCCTTTATCTGGGAAAAAGCCAAACTCGTCATCAAAGACGTTTTTGGTACTGAATGGAAAACCCAGGACGATACTGATGCCAATTTTGTCGCCATCAGCCAAGATTTACCAGGAACAGCCTTTCATGTTGGATATCGTTACCGTTTCTTGGTATGGGAACGAGGCTATAACAAGCCTTTTTATATGAAATTAAATGAAGCAGGCTGGATTGATCTCGGGCAGAAATTTAAAAAGATTTATGCAGGAGTTCAAGGAAGCAGTATCGGCATTGATGAAAATGGAAAAATGTTTGCTAACCAACAAGTCTTTGGACCTCAATCATCTTGGACCGAGCTTCTTGCACCGCAACTGGCAAATATTACTACCATCGAAAAGCCAGATGATGCTCGTCAATGGACATTGATGTCAGATCAAGTAAAGCTGGCATTCGGCCTTACCACCAATGATGCCGGAGAAGTTATCAATGAAATCATGATGAGCATGCAACTCAACTGTCAAAATAAACAGAACTTAGCCAAACGTATAATAAAAAATGTACTATGGCGCAGAACTGAAATTACTACCAAAAACCACTTCGGATTAGGTTGGGAATTGGTATCACTCAATTCCGAAAACGAAGCGCCTGGACTTATAAAAGCACTCAGTATCGGCTCTTGTGACCAAACTAAAGAGTTTGAAAAAGCACAACGTGAAGCAGCCGCACAAAAAGCAGCACAGACCGTCCCCGTAAAAAAAGCAAAACAAGCTGCAAAAAAAGCAACAACTCCAAAGACAAAACCAACTAGATCTACAGCTCAAAAACCGGCAAAAAAAACTAGCCGCTTCACTCCCCCTGCCAAGCCTGGCAAGGCTACCAAAACTAATAATAAAACAACACAACCTTAAAAACATATCCCCCAAGAAATTGAGTCTCTTGGGGGATTCTTCTATTCATAACCCTCTATTTTTTGCACCTATCATGCTGCTGGATTGATCTTTTACAAAATATCACGCATTATTTTGCTATTCAGAATTTGTCTTAACGCACATTACCCACGGGGTTTAATTATGAAGCTATCGCTTGCGTGGATTTTTGATCACATCGATGCGGATTGGAAGCAACAAGATATCGACAAGCTTGTCGCATTGTTTAATAAAAGAACCGCAGAGGTTGAAGATTTTTATCGTATCGCGTTTGACCTTCAACGTTTTTTTATCGGTCGATGCACAAACACCTCTGCGCAAAGCGTAATTTTAGAAATTCCTGAACTGGGCAAAGAAATTGAACTTCCCTTACGCACCAAAACAATCGACATGATACCGACATCGGTCAAGCAACCATGCTTTATGGTAGTAAGAGAAGCTGAACACTCTTATCGCTGGGCAACGCTTACTGATTTTGGCGTTGAAAAAGACGGACTCGTTCCTGCGCTTGATGTTGCTATGAGCGACATCAATGGCGCATGGAGAGAGAAATTTGAAGATACTGATGTTATTCTTGAAATTGATAATAAATCAATTACAAACCGCCCTGATATGTGGGGCCACCGAGGTTTTGCACGCGAAATTGCGGCTTTTTTGAATCTGCCGCTCAAACCAGAAGCTCAATTTTTACATCAATTACCAATCCAAGCTTTTGCACATACCTCTCAGGCTACTGTAACAACACCATTTACACTCACCAATCATGCTCCGCATGCGTGTACACGCTTTGAAGGGCTTTATTTCCCAACCGTAGAAAATCATTCAAGTAATCTTTTGCTTGCCAGCAGATTGATGAAAGTTGGCAGTCGTCCTATCAATGCACTCGTAGATGCCGTCAACTATTGCATGCTCGATTGGTCACTTCCTATGCATGCCTATGACGCTACCTCAATTGTCCAAAAATCAATCCTCATT
>JBAZHB010000046.1:0-9848 GCA_041652535.1 Candidatus Babeliales bacterium | reverse complement strand
CAATCAATGGGTTTGGCAGAATTGGTCGCAGTTTTTTACGCAGTGTTATGCAAAACCCTGAGGCACGAAAAAAATTAAATATTGTCGCTATAAATACAGGACCAACCCGACCTGAGCATCTTGATATTCTTTTTAAATATGACTCAGTCATGGGACAATTTCCGGGCAACGTCAATCTGAGTGATCATGCACTCAGCATTGATGGACACGATATTAAAATTTTATCTGAAGCAAACCCTGAAAAATTACCGTGGAAAGAGCTTGGTGTTGACTGGGTTGTAGAATCATCGGGATGTTTTACCAATGCAGACAACGCACGCAAACATTGCAATGGCGGTGCAAAAAAAGTTTTTATCACAGCGCCTGCAACTAATGAAGACATCACGATTATTCCAGGGATTAACCAAACCGCTTATGACGCAAACAAACATCACGTTGTTGCCATGGGAAGTTGCACGACCAACTGTTTTGCACCACTCGTTAAAGTCTTGCAAGAAACGTATGGCATCGTAAACGGTCTGATGACCACCGTACATGCCTATACCAACGATCAAGTATTGCTTGACGTTGAACACAAAGATCCTCGACGGGCGCGCGCAGCTGCCGTCAATATTATTCCTACCAAAACTGGTGCCGATAAAGTTATTGTCAAAATTTTCCCTGAACTTGAAGGCAAAATTCGTGCAACAGCGCTCCGCGTACCGGTTGCTGATGTCTCAATCGTCGATTTCAGCTTTACTACCACCAAACCGCTTACCAGTAATGACATCAATGCTAGCTTCAAAAAGTATGCAGACGGTCCTTTAAAAGGCGTTCTTGAATACTGCACCCTCCCGCTTGTCTCGTCCGATTTTATTGGAAATCAAGCCGCGTGCGTATTCGACAGTCTTCTTACACAAGCAACCGGGTCAATGGGCAAAGTTTTTGCCTGGTACGACAACGAATTTGGCTATTCTTGTCGTCTCAGGGACTTTTTGCTTCACAACTCGTAGAAGATTATTTAGACTTACCCTTGTACATTGATTCGCGGGGGCCCATAGCTCAGCGGTGAGAGCAGTCGGCTCATAACCGAAAGGTCCCAGGTTCAAATCCTGGTGGGCCCACCATAAATCTCTTAGACATGCAAGGGGCGGTTATGACCGGAAAATCATTATGGCAGCAACTGAAAGACGTTGCTGATTGTGATAAAAAAATAGCCGAACTCGCCAGCGAAATCGCCCGAATTCACGAAGGCATCACCAAAGATCTTCAGTTCAACACCCAACAAGAAACATTGATTCATACCAAAGAACGCGCATGGATGAATGCGCAAAAAGAACTTAACAACAAAGAGCTCGCGCTCAAAGAACTTAAAACAACTGAAGACAAAAAACGTACACAACTTGATAACGTAAAAAATCAAAAAGAATATAAAGCACTCGAGGGCGAGATCGAAACGCTCTCACGTAAACGAGCACTCCTTGAAGAAGACGCGCTCAAAGATTTGTATGATGTAGACGCGCTCAAAAAGGAATTTGAAACACTTCGCTCAAGCACCGCTGAAAAAGCAACCGTTGTAGCACATGATCAACATATCAAACAGGACAATCTCAATCATCTTGAAATTAAACAGGCTGAAGCGCTCAAAACACGAGAAGAAGCATTACAGCACATTCCTGAAGAATGGCGCATCCAATATGAACGCATGCGCTTAACCGTTCAAGATCCCATTGTTCCGGTAATCAACGATTGCTGTGGTTCATGTTTTTATTCAATTCTGCACCAGGATCTTTCTAAATTAAAAAAATCCCAGGTCGTTGTCTGTCGCAGCTGCTACCGTTTTTTATATTATGAAGCAGCGGTTGCACAGGATGGTGGAAAGGCAGAGTACTAAATTATGGATCGCCAGTTATCATTACTCAATGAAACCGAACCATTAACGCGTACAGCACCAAGCAAACCTACCGCCAAAGTTTGTGCGCCGACAACGTTGACTATTTTTATTGATGGCGCGGCACGCGGCAACCCTGGACCGGCAGGGGTTGGCATTGCCATTTCTTACCACCGCAAATTGGTTGTTGAAAAAGGATTTTACCTTGGCGAAAAAACCAATAACCAAGCTGAATACTCTGCACTCCTTTGTGCCCTTGTTCTTGCACAAGATTTTTGTACAAAGCATCATCTTGCCACGCCTCATTTTGAAATATTTTCAGATTCAGAGCTTTTGGTCCGACAGATCAAAGGTCTTTATAGTGTTAAAAACGCAACGCTTGTACAACTCAAAAAGCATGCTGACAAATTGCTGAGCACCGTAAGTTATACCATCACTCATGTGCTTCGCGAGAAAAATAAAGTTGCTGACAAACTTGCCAATCTTGGCATTGATAAAAAAATAAAAGTACCCATTCTACTCAGTCATCTGATTGGTTTGTAACAACAAACTAAATTGGATAACGAATTGCGCTATTAATCTGCATAAAATTTTGTTATAAAGAGTGTCTTGTCGATTCAGATTCTCTTATTTATTTTTTTTAACGAGTTCCGCATGAATACAAAAAAAATTTTTCACTGGTATCTCATTGTTCTTGCATGTCTGTGCGCAATCACTGGATCGTTTGCAGCAGATAGCAGTCCTGATCAAAGTATTAATATTCCTTCAGTAAAAAAAATTCGCGTCTTACTTGATGAAAAAAGCGCGCACCAAGAAACAAAACTATTAATTAAATCAAAAGATGGTTTTGTTCTTGAAAGTCCTGCTGGGTCTGGCAACACGGCAATTTATCGTGATAGCGAACTTCGCTTGGTCTGTCGCGAAGGACAATTATATTTGAAATGTCATGACCAAAAATATCGACATGTTAAATATGATAGCATCGAGATTTGCGATCAAAATAATAAATTGACGCTGGGAAGCCGCACGTACCAAGGCAGTCTTATTTTGCGTGTTGATCGCGCCACCAAAACGCTTTTGACCGTTAACAAACTCCCGCTTGAAGATTATGTATATTCGGTCGTACGCTGCGAAGGAATTCCCTCATGGCCGCAGGGCATGCAGAAAATTCAAGCAATTATCTCTCGCACCTATGCAGTCTTTTTAATGCAACAGGCACGGCTCAAAAATCCGCGCTATCGCTTCTACGATATTAAAAATACCAACTTGCATCAGGTATATAATGGCACGCACAACTATACCCATTTACGGCAAGCAGTTAATGAAACAGAAGGACTGATTCTTACGTACAAAAATCGTATCGCCCTTGCAATGTTTGATATTTGCTGCGGCGGATCGGTTCCTGCTCTTATGCGCAACCGTGACAAGAGCAAACCTTACCTGTGTCGCAAGGAAAAATGCACCTTTTGTTCAGCAGGCCCTGCACACCGTTGGAAAGAAGATTTACATGTTGACAGCTTCTTGAAACGGCTCAAAAACAATCCACGGCTGGCTCAACGACTCAAAAACTTTAAAGGATCTATTAGCGCCATAAAAGTAACTGATTGCGATAAAGCAGGTATTGTTCATAAAGTAAAAATCTACGATAAGCATAAAACTCCTTTCATGCTGACCGGCGTTGATATTCGTGGTTCAATGATTGCTGATATCAAGAGTCTTAATTTTGTGGTAAAAAAAGTTCGTGATCGTATCGTCTTCACCGGCAAAGGATATGGCCATCAATGTGGTGCATGCCAGTGGGGATGTAAGTGGATGGTAGAAAACGGCTGGAGTACTAAAGGAATTTTGAGTTTCTATTATCCTGGAACAAAATTGAGTAGATTGTTGTAGCAGGTTGATGTATGTCGACATATCGAGGACATATCGCAGGCGGCATCGTAACATACGCCCTCACCGTATTGGTAACCGTGCACATCATGCCCGCTCATCATTTTGCCTGGTACGCTCATCCAGCTTTTATAAGCTGCACAATCTTAGGGGCGCTCTTTCCCGATATTGATACCCGCAGTACTATACAACATTTTTTTCTCATTGCACTCATCGCTGCGCTTCCGCTTACGCTTATCTACAATATCCCTGTTTTTATCGGTTTGAGTATTACCTGTCTTACGGCGCTCTTTATCCCCCACCGCACGCTTACTCATCGACCATGGTTTTTGATTGCACTCAGCATTTTTTTGGCAAGTATCATAGCGCTCAAAATGCCCACACATCGATTGATGCTCATTACCTGTTGCGGCTATTTCTGCCTGGGAACGCTCAGCCATTGGTTCTTAGATTTTGGCGTCCACCGTATTTTCCCCAAAAAATAATTGCCGCGCATTAACCGTCGTCACTTTTTCAACAACTGTAACATCAATATTACGTAACGTTGCAAGTGCTGTTGCAATCAAGGGAATATACGCAGGAGTATTTTGTTTTCCACGATACTGTTGTGGCGGTAAAAAAGGCGCATCGGTTTCAAGGAGAATGCGTTCAAGAGGAAGCTTTTTAAAAAGCTCGCGCAAAGCCTCATTTTTTGGATACGTTATCGGCGCATCAAGACCAACATAAAGCCCCCACCCAAGAACCGTACGCGCTATTGACTCATTTTGTAAAAAGCAGTGAATGACACCGCGAAGCTGCTCGTGACAATATTCCTCAAGCACCTTGAGAACATCATCGCCTGCATCACGAATATGAATGGTAAGCGGAAGCTGATATTCAAGCGCTAATTCAATTTGTGCTTTAAAAAAATCAATTTGCAGTTGCTTATCATATGGCTTATGAAAAAAATCTAATCCAACCTCACCAACTGCAACGATTTTATTTTCTTCTTTGCGCACAAGAAGTTCTCGTAAAGGTGCAAGAGCTATGGTCACTGACTGATGCGCGTATTGACCAACATCTTCAGGATGTATTCCAACTGTTGCATACACCGGCGCAAACCGTCGCGCGAGCGCAACTGCATTTATACTTTCATTAATTCCGGTACCAACATTAATAATAGTTTCAACACCAACTTGATGCGCCTGCACAACAATCTGTTCAATATAAGGAAAATGCTCATCATGCAATGGTTCATCAGGTTTTTTATCCACCATCATATTGAGATGGCAATGAGTATCGACAAACATGTGACTCCTCTTAAGTAAATAGCCAAGTGTAGCATGTATCGTGTCTATCAAAAATATATCAGTACACGTTACTCCCAGAAAAGAACATGCAATTTTATGCGTACGGCCGCATTATTTTTTTTGTTGTTATAAATTTTAATACACAAGGCAAAGATTTAGTGCTCATTGAGCGCGCTTTTGCTTGACAAACGAATCAGCTCCATTTAAATTTCACATAGAAATGTCGTAAAATATCGGGTGTAACTATTGTAGGAGATTCCTATGAACAAGAGCGAGTTGATAGCCGCCTTGAGCGAAGAGACGAACTTCAGCAAAAAAGACATTGCTAAGGTTCTTTCATCATTCACCCGCATCGTGGAGCGTACGCTTAAAAAGGGTGGAAAGGTTTCATTAACCGGCTTTGGAACCTATTGGCTGTCCCGTCGTCCTGCACGTGCTGGTATCAATCCATCAACCAAACAACGCATTCATTTGCCAGCAATCAGCGTCCCTCGTTTCAAGCCAGGTAAACATCTTAAAGAGCAACTTCGTTCTGCATGAATACATCAGCATCATTGTTCAAACAAAAATTCGTATATGTAGGGCCGATAGCACTATCGGCCTTTTCCCTTTTCCTCTCATATCACCTGCTTCAACCAATTGCCGTGTGGATTGATCCAACATTCACGTTGCTTGCAAGCCGTGGCGTTGGCAAAATTGCATTCACCACTGCGGTAATTTTGCATATTTTGCTCTTGCTCACGACAGTGTCACATCATTTTATGCGACAATTTTTTGCTACCAACGTTTCGTTTTTAACCGGTATACAATGGTTAAAAACTTTTTTTGGATTATTCGCATTATTCTCAACACTTCACAGCGGTGTTCTTGTCGCAGCTGTTTTTCTTGGATATGCAACCTTTCAACCGGAGTTGTTGGCATTGGTGCCATCAAAAATCGGTAGCCTTTTGTGGGGACTGGTTGCAACCTTCTTTCTTGCATGGACAGAAGAACTTATTTTCCGCGGAACATTGTACCCATTTTTCCGTCAAGGAATGTCAAAAATTGCCAGCGCATTACTCGCGTCAACAATCTTCATGCTTGTTCACAATATTACTAATCCACTCGATTTGGTAACAACCCATTGGCAACTTGGACTCGGATTATTCTTATTCGGTTTTATGCTCAATTCATTTTTTGTTCTCACCGAAAAGCTTTATGTCGGCATGGGTGTTCATGCAGGTATTGTATTTGTAAAAGTTTTTATTCGACGCATTCCCTGCATCACCTATCTCAGCATATTGCCGTGGTGGCTTAATGGCGATTTACGCCAGGCACCTCTTGCGCATGCGCTCTTTGGACTCGTTGCCGTTATAGTGTGGGTCTTGATTGCGCGGCAGGAACGCTCACGTCAGTAACATAAAAATATGATTTTTTATTTGGTGTCCGTATAAGATTGAACAATGGATCTAGTTGATCAAGATAGTTTTGCGTTGCCAAATGTTCTGCGACTGCTTGTCCATCTGGGGCTTCATTTGCCCACACACCAACTCCCTGGCCAACTTTAACTGCCGTTTCATAGGGCTCTTTTTTTTCGTCTCGTTTGTCTTGAAACAGAGACCGTTGAACAAGTATCTTGGGAAATATCACAAAATTCTTTTTGAAGAGTAGGCAAATTGTTGATCCGCCAAATGCAAAGTAGCCAGTCTCTTGTCCTTTATAACAAGAGAGTGACGCATCAATGCCACGCTCTTCCAAATCACGTGCATTTCTCAGGTTTTTACGTTGTTCTTCTGTTCCAAACGTCAATTTAATAGTATTGGTTCCCGCCGCTCCCACAATCACCATCAGCATCGTGCCAAATTTGTCGGTTTCAATTTTTAAAATTATGCGATAGTTTTCGCAGATAGGCCACCTTCCTGCGCGATATGCAATAGGACTCACCGAACCATAAGTCGTATCTTTTTTAACATCAATAATACGTGTTACTCTGCCATCACAGGGGAAATGAACACGGTGATAATCAGTTGGCGCCAATCTGAATACCATAAGATCCCAAAGGTCACTATAACCCAAGCCATTATTATAGGGAATTACAAGGTCGGCATTGGCGGCTTTTTGAGGATCGGTTATATACTTTTCATTCGGTGCTTTTAGGCCCAAAAAAGAATCCAAATCAAATTCCTGTTGCTTGATATAAAATTTTGTAGGATTACCAGGTATACCGCCCGACAAAATTCTCAGCTTGCTATCAGCGGGAGCAACAAGAATGCCGGGGCGTGCATCTACAATGCGGGCGCCTGGTTTGAGTTGGCGATAAAAAAATTCATTAAAACTTTTAAAGCTCTCGATTGTTTTCAAAATTTCAGATCGATTGATATTAAATTCTTGTATAAACGGCTTAATCTCTGCAACACTTTGAGGCGAATCATATTTCATCGCAACCGGTTTGATCGCAAATAAGCTGCCAACCTTTTTCCCTACCGTTCCCCATTCTTGAAGCTTTTCTCGAACTTCTTTAGGAAACCCTTCCCAATACCCAAGCTTTATCATCCAGCCTTTATAAATTGATTCTTTAATAACGTGATCAGAAGCTATGCTCTGATAATAATACACATCATCAAAAGCATTGCAGAATGTTACGCTACTTATCAACAAGCTTGTCACCGCACGTACACGCATCATAACTCCTTCCCTTTAAAATCATGATACCACAGATCACGTTGGCCCAATCAACCTTATAGTGTTTTCTGCAAAGCCTTGCATTCATAAGCAGTTGCTTATATATCTTCAAGAGTATCTCACACACAACATGAATAATACTTCAACAGATGCGTTATTAAATTGTTATGAAAGAAGAGAGGAGATGAAAAATATGCAACATTATTTTCGCAGTTCGCCACGCCTAATACACGTACTTATCGTACTTGGTTGCATGGGGGGCTGGTCCTGGTATGCGAGGGCAGCAAAGCCAAAACCCACAGCCGCCTCCAAATCCGCAGAAAGAGAACGTTATAAAATTCTTATAGAGATCATCGAGTATCATAATAAAAAACATAACAAGAAAATCGCAGATGATGAAAACAAGAAAATCGCAGATGATGAAATTGCGAAACGAATCAATACGTACTTTACTAAGCATATAAAAGAAATCACTCAAGGTTCGTCAACAACTGAACTTTTGAGAGTATTTGTTAAAGACCTCATTCTCAGCATTTCAAATCATGCATATGAGATTGCAAACAACATCACAAAACTTAATTCAACCAACGCTGCTGATGCTGCGAAAAAAATCGAACAGGCTAAAGAAATTACACGCCAAAATATAGAGCACTTGCCAGAAGAGCCGGTTCTAGCTGCGTTGAGCAAGGCATTGCCTGCGCACGATAGGGATACTGCTCTCAATCTTCCCAAAGAAGTGCAAAAATTACTTGAGAAATCAAATGCAGAGATAGCTGACGAGGAATACAAAAAACTCACTGACAGGTTATATCTGGAGGCTACAGGTAAAAAACATACTCCCCCTGCGCCAGCGAAACCAACAGCCAAACCGTTCCCACCAGCCGCACCAGCAAAGCCAGCTCCAAAACCGTCGCCCGCCCCCGCACCTATCCTAGCACCGCCAGCGCCTGAGCCAGCGGCAGTGACAACTGAAGGCGCGCCGAGTTCATTAGCTGCGCGAATAAAAGCAGTAACGCTCAAGAAAGTAGAAACGCGAGAAGTCACGCCCCCTCCCCAACGAGCAGGCACGCCCCCACCCCAAGACGTGATAAAACAACAGCAGCGACTCGTGCTTGCAGGAAAAAAACGACCTTCCGTTTCCCAGCGGCCGCAGGAACCAAAAAAACTGGAGCCTCGGGAGGCACTACTGGAACAAATAAAAGAACCGAAAGTTCTCGCTCACTCAAAAGAATCGGTTGCGCTAAGATCGAAGGCTGATTTAGAAAAACAACGAAGAGAGTTAATAGCTACTCAAGAACTGCTCGCTAAATATACTAGAGAGACGTTAACGCCTCAACTGAATGAATTAGAACGTGAAGAAAAACAAGGAAAACTTACTGATCAAAAAACAAAGGCGCTTGAAGCCATTAAAAAACAGTTAGAATACAATACAAAACGTCTCGAACAAGTTAAAACGCAACTCGCCACAATTGAAGCAGAGCTTAAAATACTTGAAGGACAAGGTAAATCGGAAGAGGCTCCTCCAACACCTAAAAAGTACCAAAGCCCAGTAGAACTACAGATACAAGAAAAAATTGCTCAGCAGCGAACCGGTATGGTTGGGCAAGAAACTCTTGCGGTAGAAGAGCTACGAAAAGAGCTTGACAAGCTGTTAGCTAAAAGTAATCGAACGCCTGCAGATGCTAAGAAAATTCAAGACTTACAAGCTCGGATTGCTCAAATAGAACAGCAAGAAGAATCAGCAGAATGGACGACAGATTAGGCCTAAAATCAGAGGGGTGAGCTAAAGTTCACCCCATCACACACTTATTATCCTTCATCCCCTATTCATTTAAATCGTTATCATCCCCCCAACTCTCAGGCTCATCATCCCCGCCGCCAGCACCCTGTGCGTATTCTTCATCATCAAGCACCGTTGCTGAATAAAGATAAATACCAACACCAGCGCAGAGCCCGAGGAGTAGCATCATCGCTAAAATCTTTTTCATACCCATCCCCTTTTTTTAAAAAATCGTTACACTTTCCCCCACACCACGTACGTCATTACCTTACAAATTCGATAGATTTAAAGTCAATTATTTACTAAAAGAAATTTTAATACAATGACATTCACCTTATTCATCTTTTTCATCGTCTATCAA
>JBAZHB010000045.1:0-10027 GCA_041652535.1 Candidatus Babeliales bacterium | reverse complement strand
AAAGCTCGTTGATTCAATTTCCGGACTCAACTACTACACCTCACGTGAAATTGTTGTACCGGTACCGCATATCAATCAAGAAATCGTTATCAACTGGGGTTTTAGCGGATCGGAGGACATTTTTTCGCCGCTCCCTCACATTCCCGTTCAACTTCGTCCATTGTCAACTGAACCGGGCAGCGCCTCAAGCAATTTTAGTATCAAAGATCTGGGTGCAGCACTTGCACAAGATGCACTTTCAGAACAACTCAAGCAAGTCCCTTTTCTAACATGGATAACCCAAACACAACTTACACCGCTTAAACTTTTTTATCTTAAGCTCTTTTTACTTGTTCAGACCTATCATCATCGCTACGTAATCAATCCTCTTTTTCTTGGTAGTGAAATTATACGACTTTTGATCAAACTAAGCCTTGCAGAAATGCCAGGGACTGATGCACGACCACTTTCACAACAAATGCCATCATCAATCCGCAATGCTATCAATCAGATGATGCCTCATGTCATTGAGCTTATTGATATTCTTTGGAGAGGGCTTACCGATAAGAAGTTAACGCTCAAACAAGCTCATATTTCAAAATTAAATCCACGCGCAGTATATGCCGTCTCGATGCAGCGCGAAGAAGATGCTGAGAATTATCTTAAAAGCCTGCAAAAACAACAAAAACCACAAGATTTTATAACTAGTAATGGCATTACACGCTTCACCTCTATGGGGCTTGCCCAAGCATCTTCACAAATTCCTCAAGAGCTCAATGAAGCAGCCCAAAAGCTTACAACGTTCCCTCAGTTCATCAAAGCATCGGCACAAAATCGTCACTGGGTAGCACTTGTTACCGATCAACTTGATATAAGCGATTCGACCCAAATTATTGCGCTTACTATGGCACGAACTATTGCCGAGTATGCAACACTCCACACCGCCTACCTTAAGAACAATCCTGAAGCCGCACGTAAACATCATGAACAATGCGCAGCTGATACTAAGCGGCAACTCAAGCTTCAAGCCTTTTTACAAAGCAAGATTGGTAAAGAATCGCTTGCACGCATTGAGCAGGAACTTAACCAGATTGAACAAGAAATCAGTGGTAGTGCCAATCAACAAATAATTCAAAAGCTCGAAGCTCAACTACAAGCACATAATGCACGCAAGCAAGAGCTTTTGACCGCATCGGTACAAGCTAAAAACCAATGTGATATTTACCAAAATGCATTAAATAATTTAGAACCAGGCCATGACGGAACTATCGTTCGTCAACGCTATGAACGCGCCCACCAAGAATATATGGCACGGCAACAAGAGCTTGCGCAGCTTGAGACGTTACGTACCAATACCATCACTGAAATACAATCTGCCGGTGGTATAAATCCTGAAATTACCGCTGAGATTGTACAATTACGTGCAATGGCTGACGAATTCCAGGAAAGTGGTGAGACCATCCCTTCTGCTCTGACAGAAAAAATTGCCAAGCTTGAAGCTCACAAAGAGGCGCTCAAACCATCTTCAGAAAAAATTGATGCGCAACGAGCCAATGTCTATAAACAGGAACTCGTCGTGCTTAAAAATAAGCTTACTGAAGAGCATGATTTAATTGAGGTGCTTCCAGCAGAGCAACAAAAACTTGCACGTATGCGTTATGAGTTAATCCAACAGCAATATGAGATTTATTGCGCTGATATTCAACGCAAAATCAGTCTCATTGAAAATACTGCATCCAACAAAGATTCTATCATTACAACGATGCAAGAGCTTGGATTTGCTATTAGCGGAACAGAATTTCAAGAAATGCTCCGTGACTTTAATGAGGAAAATAAACTCTATACCCCCCTTAAACAGCAATTGTTTGATACGCTTGAGTTTATCGCACACAGATCTGCTCATATTCATAAATTCTCACGAAGCTTCCGCTACCTCATAGCCCGTTATCTTCCCGGATTCCTTCAAGCCTTTGACCGCGCAACACAAGCTTAGGTAAAGAATATGCAGGTTCGTTTTTTTTCTGCGGCACTGTTAGGACTAATTATTGCAACAGCATCTGCTGCAACGCCCACTCAACGCACATCTGATACTTCACGGCTAAAGGAATTGTCTGTCCAACTTACCACAGAGCTTGAAGCACTTGTTGAGGGATTTGTTGCTACCGCACAACAGATGTCGAATTGCACAACAAAAGAAAAAATCCAAACGCTCCCTACAATTATCGCCTCGTTGGAATCAATTAAACAAGCTGGACAAAGAATAGGAGCAACAAACAATCAAGCAGAGCTTACATGGCTCAACTTTGCGCTTCAGGAAGTTCTCAATGGCATTAAACGAGCATCGCTTAAACTTCACCTTCTTGACGCAGAACTTAGTCCTGTCGGCTTTGATAATATAGGGCATTCTGAACACAGTCGCATTCAGGGCGACATATATGCATATTTGCTCTCCTGGTTGCAACATCAATGCATTCAACAAACTCATACTTTGATGGTCATAGACAACAAAACTATTTCCTCGCTTATCCGCGCAAGTGCACGCAAATCGTTTAGGTGGTGGTGGGTTATCCAAAAAATCAGGCTTGCGCGAAATATTTTTGATGTTGATCTTTATGACAGCGCCCCCGGACTTGTTGATGAGTACTTTGCATTTATAAAAGCATGCAATAATTTTATCGCCAGCAATGATGATTCTATCGAACAAATTTTGATCTCATCAAAGCTTTTACTTGCACATTGCGTCGATAAAAAAGCCGAATTTGAACACACTCAAGACAGTAGGACAATAACCGTTATCGATGCCCTAATGAATTCTGTCACGTTAACCTGCCAAAAATTAACCCTGTCTTCCCCTCATAAAGAAGATTCAGATCCTGAACAAACTGTTCCTCGGTTTATAAGCAGCTGGGCAAACAAAAACATTATCCAGCCGTTCTTAAAGAAATATGGAGTCTCAGCACTCCAGTACTTTCTCAGCGTCATGAAAGAAACGCCCCAGCCAGCTCAAAGCGTAAAATAATTTTATTAAAACGTTGAATATTACTCCTTCATGCTATACTTTTGTAGCTCAAATGAAGGGTTTAAATGTATGATTTACCACTTTACAAGCCAGTTTCGTGAAAGTTATTCATTCTTCAACCTCTTCCACTACGTAAGCGTACGTAGCATTGGCGCATTGCTCACCGCGCTTCTTTTTTCATTCGCCTTTGGCAGTCGATTTATTAGCTTCTGCCAGAATAATTTCAGATCAAAAGTACGCGATATGACGCCTGAAAGTCATAAAAACAAAAATTATACGCCGACCATGGGGGGCTTATTTATTTTGATGGTTTTTCTTACCAACACCTTGCTCTGGAACAATCTCAATCGCGCCAAAGTTTGGATATTTTTGTTGTGCATGCTCGGTTTTGGGCTCATAGGATTTCTTGACGATTGGTACAAAATTCAGCAAAGCAAGGGTATTTCTGCCAAACTCAAATTCCGTCTTCAAGTCGGTCTTGCGCTCCTGATTGCATCGCTGTGGTATTTTATTGACACACCGGATACGCGTCTTTGCATTCCATTTTTTAAAAATTTCATGCCAGAGCTCGGGCTCCTTCTTATCCCCTGGGCTGCGTTCATCATGATTGCGGCAAGTAATGCGGTCAACCTAACCGATGGACTCGATGGACTGGCAACAGGCCCCCTTCTCTGTAATTTTTCATCATTTGCCATCATTGCCTATCTTGCAGGGCACAAGAAACTTGCAACCTATCTTTTTATTCCTTATGCCGGAAGTGCTGAACTTGTCATCATTGCAGCCACCCTGATTGGCGCACTTCTTGGTTTTTTGTGGTACAACTCACATCCCGCACAAATTTTTATGGGTGATGTTGGCTCTCTCCCCTTGGGCGCCGGCCTTGGCCTTTTGGCACTCATGGCCCGACAAGAACTTTTGCTTCTCATAGCCGGTGGCATTTTTGTTATGGAAACGCTTTCAGTCATGCTCCAAGTAGCATCATTTAAACTTCGCGGAAAGCGCATCTTTAAGATGGCCCCTATTCATCATCATTTTGAGTTGCTTGGATGGCCTGAAACCAAAATAACTATTCGATTTTGGATTGTTTCTATCATCCTTTCTTTGATCGCCATCCTTACGCTCAAAATCCGATAAGACGCAACGCTCGACAGCTCCGATTCGACTAGCAAAAACAGTAAAACGTGTTAGGCTGTTAGCCATGCCTATGTCATGCTGAATGCGTGTTTATCAGCCAACTTTATGCCGGTGGTGCCATGCCCAATCTAAAAGAAAAAATTCAAACGATATCGTCCGAACTCAAACAACAACTCGCTCACATCTCTCAAGAAAAAGAGCTCGAAGCACTCCGCCTCTCATTTATTGGGAAAAAGGGCGTCATAACTGAACTTTTAAGTGAACTCAAAAATCTAACTATCGAAGAAAAAAAAGAGTTCGGTCCGCGTATCCAAGCATTACGGCAAGAAGCAGAAGACAGCATTGCTTCACGCAAAAAAATTATTACTGAACAACAAAGCCAAGCTGCAGACATTCAGGCTCGTAACTTTGATGTAACCGCTTATGTTCCCAATGCTCCGACCGGGCACCTTCATCCCTACACACTTTTTATCGAAGAAATTCAACATATCTTTTTATCCATGGGATATGAAATTTGGGACGGACCAGAATTTGAAACTGAATTTAATAATTTTACCGCACTCAACATTCCCAAAGATCACCCTGCACGAGATATGTATGACACCTTCTGGACAGATCAAGAAGGGTATCTTCTTCGCACCCATACATCGCCTGTACAAGCACGCATTTTACAAGGACGCACACCACCGCTTGCAGGCATTGCTCCAGGAAGAACCTACCGACACGAAGCTGTCGATGCATCGCACGATTTTATGTTCATGCAATGCGAAGGACTTCTTGTCGATAAAAATGTAACCGTTGCGCATCTTTTTGCTACCGCGCAAACATTTTTGAGAGCGCTTTTTCAAAAAAACACGCTCGATATTCGTATTCGTCCTGGTTTTTTCCCTTTTGTCGAACCAGGATTTGAAATCGATATGCGTTGCATATTTTGCAAAAGCGGCTGCTCAGTATGTAAACAATCAACATGGATTGAAATTTTCCCTGGAGGACTTGTCCACCCCAACGTCTTTAAGGCCTGCAACATCGACCCTTCACAATATTCAGGGCTTGCTTTTGGCTTTGGGCTTACACGATTAGCCATGCTACGTTATGGCATCGATGATATTCGGCTCTTCCACAGCGGGAAACTAAAATTTCTAGAACAGTTCTGACACATCGGGAGATCAAAAAGGAGAGAGTACATGATAACCAAAGCGATAATTCCGGCGGGTGGACTTGGAACCCGTTTTCTTCCCGCAACCAAAACAACACCTAAGGAGATGCTCCCGCTCCTGGATAAACCGGCAATTCAATATATTGTCGAAGAAGGTATCCAATCAAATATAAAAACATTTATTGTGGTCACGGGCAAAAACAAAAGTGTTATTGAAGACCACTTTGATACCTATCCAGAACTTGAAAGTTTTTTGCACGCACGCAAAAAGGATGACCTTATCGAAGGTGTTAATCGTATTATCAATACCGCTAATTTTATTTATTTACGCCAACGCGAACCGCTTGGCCTTGGACATGCAATATGGACAGCACGACACACCATCGGTAAAGAACATATCGCCATTTTCCTACCCGATGACATCATTGTTGGCGCAACTCCGTGCATGGCACAACTCATTCAGATTGCAATTCAAGAAAAATGTAATGTCGTTGCGGTACAAGAAGTTCCTATTGATCAAGTACAAAATTATGGCGTGATTGGTATTCGCAAACAATTCTCTCCCAATCTTTTTCAGATTAAAGAATTGGTTGAAAAGCCACGACCTACCGATGCACCATCAAATCTTGCCATTATTGGAAGATATGTACTTTCACACAATATTTTTAATGCCCTTGATGAGATGAAAATTGGTGCCGGTGGAGAAGTTCAACTCACTGACGCCATACAAACGCTGTTGCTTTCAGGCGAAAAAGTATTTGCCTACAAAATTCAAGGAACCCGCTACGATATTGGAAATCCGCTGGGTCTTTTAAAGGCCAATATCGATCTTGCCATGCGTCATCCTAAATTTGCCAATGATGTCATTGATTATCTTACGTCACTTGATCGCGAGTTGCTGATTATGCAAGGCAAAGTGGCGATGCTGAGACAGAGTCGTGTATCAGGTGCGTTTAAACTTTGAAGATAATTTTTTGATTTTTTTAGAGAGATTTTGGTTGCGGGGGCTGGATTTGAACCAGCGACCTTTGGGTTATGAGCCCAACGAGCTACCAGGCTGCTCTACCCCGCGTCAAAGACAAGTTAAAGATCAAATTACTCGATGAGTATAGGTTGCCTGGAACAATTGTCAAACAAAGAATCTGGATTTAATTATATTTTCTTAGATTTCAACGCATTAATCGCCTGAACCATATCATGCGGAATTGCACACGAATACGTGTAATCTTTACCTCTAAAATTGAATGCAACATACCATGAATGCAGTGCTTGGCGTCCAATATGCGTAGACGAAGTTCCATATACTGCATCACCTACAATTGGATGCCCTATGGAGGCCATATGCACTCTAATTTGGTGCGTACGTCCTGTTACAATAGTTACTTCAAGAAGTGATGCATCGGCATAGTAAGCAAGCACACGATAATGCGAAAGAGCCGACCGTGATTCAATCCCGAACACTCCCATTTTATGACGTTCGATTGCATGACGCCCAATAGGCAGATCAACCGATCCGGATCGATCCGGATGCTTGTGCACAAGTGCAATATACTTTTTATGAATTTTTCGATTTTTAAAAAGTGCCGCAAGTTCAGCCTGTGCTTGCGGGTTACGTGCAATAAGCAACAACCCAGAGGTGTTTTTGTCAAGTCGATGCACAATCCCAGGCCGCTCAGACTCATCAAAATGAGCCATTTCGCTAAAACGATACAAAAGTCCGTTAATAAGGGTCGCTTCATCAGGCGCCGAAAGTGAGGGATGAACCGAAAGGCCTGCAGGCTTATTAACAACAATAAAATCTTTTTGTTCATCAATAATATCAAAAGGAACCGGCATCGGGGCAAGATTAAACGTCTTGCTCTTAAATGTAATGGTCAATACATCAGACAACTTAACCGTCTGGCTGCTCTTGGCATGAAGCCCATTGACAAGAATAAGCCCCTCATCAATAAGTCCCTGAAAGTAGGACCGTGAATATTCAGGGAATTGGGCGGCCAAAAAACGATCTAACCGGGTTCCAATGACCACGGGATCGGTAATTGTAATGGTTGTAACGTTTTCCATGAGCCCACCCAAAAAAAGAATAAAATCAGCTTTAATTTACCAAAAACAGCGTATACTAAGGGTTAATCTTGCAGAAAAGAAAGCATTTTTATTTTAGTCTAAGTTGTAGTAAAATAAAGTCAAATAGGAATTGCTTGGTGGGGTTCCTTGTCGGTGCTTGCAGATAACAAAGCGGAGCATCCCATGCTAAAAATTAAAAAGATCCTCTTCCAAATCGAAAATAACATTGATTCGGTTATTGCCGGGGACACAACACTTGGCAAAGACTTATGGAACATTTTATTGACCCAGCACTTTGCTGATATTGCTATGCTTATCAATAAAATTGATGCCGATCATCAGGTCGCTCTGTTTAAAAAGCTCCCTGCAGACACCTCCATCAATGTTTTCAGAAAATTACCGCAGGCACAGCAAGCTCCATTGCTCCTTCAGCTTGATCTAGATCACGCAGCGCTCATTCTTAAAAATATGCCTGCTGATGAATTGACCGATCTTTTTGACTATCTATCTGACGAAGATCTTGAAAAGTATTTACGACTTTTACGTTTTAATCAGCGCAACCAAATTCTTTCGCTTTTGCACTTTAATCCGCGTTCTGCTGGCGGACGTATGCATAGCGATGTCATTACGCTCCAAGACGATTTTACCGTCAGACGCAGCGTTGAACTGCTCCAACGGCTTGGCCCTGGCAGAACTGAGATGCAGCGTATTTATGTTACCAATAAAGATGATATTCTTATCGGCTATGTAACGCTTGATAAATTAGTACTCAACAAGCCCGGAACGCCACTTTCGCACATAATGATGCCCAATGAACTGGTCATCCTTGTTGATGAAGACCAAGAAGACGTTGCCAACCAAATGCACCACTACGGACTTTTGTACGCCCCAGTTGTGGACAAAAACAACCACTTTTTAGGGGTTATTACCGCAGACGACGTCTTTGAAATTATTAAAGAAGAAGGTAGCGAAGACGTTTATAAGATGTTCGGTCTTATTCCCGTTGAACATGGCTACTTCAGCACGCCGCTCTGGCGCCAGGTGTGGCAACGCGGCATATGGCTTATAGGGCTGCTCATTTTGCAAAGCTTTTCAAGTATGATATTGGCAAGCTATAGTGGACTGATCAACAAATACACCATTATTGCGGTATTTTTGACCATGCTTATTGGCACTGGCGGCAATGCGGGAAATCAATCAGCAACGCTGGTAATTCGGGGGCTCACTACCAAAGAAATGACCCGTCGTAACGCATTTAAGGTTCTTTTACGTGAATTTAGCGTATCGGTAGTTATGTCGATTTTGCTTGTTATTGTCAGTTTTTTCAGGGTTTATTTTTCATACCATGACATAGTCGGGGCTGCCGTTATTAGCCTTTCATTGTTTCTCATTGTCATAACTTCGGTCATTTTGGGGCGCTCATTCCGCTCGTTCTAGAACGTTGTAATATCGATCCAGCGCACTCAGCCGCACCATTTTTGGCGACAGTAATGGACGTACTTGGGGTTCTTATTTATTGTTTTGTGTGCAGTAAATTGCTGGGATAACCAACAAAATCATCATATAAATCTTTCGTTTTTCAAAAAACCTGTGATATACTTGCCTTCAACGAGCCGCTAGCTCAGTCGGTAGAGCAACAGCCTTTTAAGCTGTGGGTCGTAGGTTCGATTCCTACGCGGCTCACCATCCTATCTACGCTCTTTGCCCTTCGGGCTCGTAGCTACGGATGACAAGCCAGCTTCCTTTGAAAATTATGTCCCCATCGTCTAGTCGGCCTAGGACACAGGATTTTCATTCCTGTAACAGGGGTTCGAATCCCCTTGGGGACGATTCATTTAAAGCACTTTTTAATCTAATTTCCAAATAGTTGAGAATAAAGCTTAATGTGTTAACTTTTCGCAGTTCAAAATAATGCACTGTTCATCTTGGAAAAATCATAGAGGTTGCCAAATATGATAAAGCAGGAATCAACAAAAATATCACTTTTTCATGGCAAGCAGATCAGAAGAATTCTTCATGAAAATGAATGGTGGTTTTCGGTCGTTGATGTCATTGCATTTTTAACAGATAGTCCAGATGCGGGTGCTTATTGGCGTAAGATGAAACAACGATTGGCAGAAGAAAGCAATCAGGTCGTGACATTTTGTCACGGACTGAAATTGGAGGCCTCTGACGGGAAAAAATATACAACTGACTGCGCTAATACCGAAGGTATATTCCGCATAATTCAATCAGTGCCATCCCCCAAAGCAGAACCGTTTAAACTGTGGCTTGCCAAAGTTGGCAAAGAACGCATTGATGAAATAGAAAATCCAGAACTTGCTATGAATCGAGCCAAAAATATTTATGAGAAAAAGGGATATGAAAAAGGCTGGATTGATAAACGCATGCGCGGCATATCGGTACGTCAAAGTTTAACCGATGAGTGGGCTGTGCGTGGCATTCAGAAGCAGTTAGATTATGCAATCTTGACCAATGATATCATGCAAGGCGCTTTTGACTTGAAGGTTAACGAGTATAAAAAGCTCAAGGGATTAGATCGTGAAAATCTGCGCGACCACATGACTGATCTGGAGCTCATTATTACCATGCTTGGCGAGGCAACAACTACACAACTTACGCAACAAAAAGATTCTAAGGGCATAAAAACATTGAGAACTGATGCACAAATAGGC
>JBAZHB010000044.1:0-10228 GCA_041652535.1 Candidatus Babeliales bacterium | reverse complement strand
TCATGGTATAAGGAGCAGTCATGAAAAAAGAATCGATACACCACCAAACATTTCAAGAACTTTTCCAATGGCTCAAAACGCTGAGCATTGCCATCGTTATCGCCAGCTGCATTGCATTCATTCTCTGGCTTATTCCACATCATTACCACACCCAGGGCTTTGATACCATTACCGACTTGCAACGCTATGGCAGCACGATTGATGAGTTCATAAAAATGGACAACAATAATTACAATTTCCCATCTTACGAATCGTATTATCAAGAAAACTTTGGGTCCAGCCTTGCACGTACACTCCGCGACAAATTAAATTGGCCACTTTATACCCTACATCTGCGAAGAGCTCCTTATTTTTCTGCAAGTTTTTTTGCAACGCTTCTTGATGATGTTACCAATTATCGCGTCAAGCGTGGCTGGCAGGGAGATTTTATTCAGAAGATAGAGGTCAAAGAATCATCAAAACTCGTGGTATTTGGACCGGTACAGGGGGCATATCACGGCCTTATCCGCTATTTTGAAAAGCTCAAAGAGCTTGGCATTGTTGATGAAAATCTTGTCATCAAACGTCCCGATTATTACCTGATATTTTTGGGCAACGTTGTTAACCGATCGCCGTACACGCTTGAGATTTTTTCAATCCTTTTGGAGTTACTCAAAAAGAATCCTGAAAATGTGGTTTATCTCAAGGGATCCCAGGAGTACCAAGAAAATTGGAAGATGCACACACTTGGACGAGAATTAACTTATAAAGCAAAAGGGTTATCTTCATCATTAGTTCCACTAGTAGATGAATTTTTTAACACCCTACCCATCACCCTCTATTGCACCATGCCGTTCATGCAAGGAAGCAAATTAAATTACTTTAAATGCGCAGCGTTTATTGACGATGATCGATATTTTCAAATTATCGATGCACCTCGCTATGCAACGTTTCTTAAGCAAACATCTAATGAACGCCTAACTGCTTTTGATCTCAATAATGGATCAGATAATGATCCAGAAGCAGCAAATATTGTTTCTCGAGCTATTATTCGTGATATCAAGAAAAGAGATAGTTACGAAGAAATGGATGGGCTACGATTATTACCTCCAACCAAAGGCATACCTACCTGGAGTGTGCTATCAACATCAGCAGAACCTTATCGTATTGGCTTAAAATTCTTCCATGAGGCTTTTATCATTATTACGCCAGCTAAGCAACTAGCTAACTGGGAAATAACACTTTATAACCGAGATATGCGTAATAAAGATAACAATTCGTTTAAAAGCAGAACATACAGTTTTTTCGGAAGCACTCCAGGAGAACAGTAGATTAAGATCCTCCTCCAAACCTGCGCTCTTTGGAATTAAATTCTCTGATAAAGTGTTTAAGATCATTTATTGTAAAGTCGGGGAAAAATTTATCTGAAAAATATATTTCTGCATATTCAAGTTCCCAGGACATAAAACCAGAAAGCCTATTCTCACCCCCTGTTCTTATGATGAAATCTGGACATGGATATGGTTGCCCTCCAAAATCAGTATGCTGCTCAAAAACTTCACGCGTTATTTGATCTGGAGTTAATCCTTCTGCAACAATTTTTTTCGTTGCTCTTACAATTTCATCCTGTCCGCCATAGATAATCCCCAGATTGAGAGTATGCGAATTAAAAATCTTGGTTTGTATTTCGAGTTCTGTGAGATTTTTTCGCAAACATTCAGGAAGATCTGGTGTCTTTTGCCCCAGATGAACAACCTTACAATTTTCTCTAATAACCATCTCTCGAACTAACTCACAAAGTTGTGCGCATGCCTCATGGAATATTATCATTTGTTCTTTTGGGCGCCTGATCATATTTGCTGGCGAGGAAAGCCAAATAGTCAGAGTTGGAATCTCTGCTTGAAGAAAAAATTCAACGATAGGAACCAATCGATTAACCATTTCTTGATAACCATCTTTGATGGTCAGTCCACGCATCCTAGCCCATCGACGATCTCCATCAGGGATAATGGCAAAATGATGTAGCCGAGAACAAAGCTCCTGCATATTTTCTTCGTCAGAGTTGAACATTTTCTGCCAAACTTTCGTTATTCGAGACGTCATAAAAAAACCTTCCCTATTCACCTCCACACCCAAAACCCCTATCCACACCCTTAAGCATACTATTTTATATTTTCAATTAGCAACTTTCTACCGAGAAAGCCTCTAACCAACATTTTAATATATTTGAAGCTAATTGAACATTAGAAAGCGTCGCTAGCGATATGACGCAAAATGATACCACAAAAAGGCTAAATTCGGCGATTAGTTCACCATTTTTGAGCCTTAGCGCCTCGCAATCTTTTCTATCTGAATTTTTATTCATTCGAATACAGAACCCGGTTGCAAAATAATTTCTATTTAGTAATATCAAAAGAACATTAACAATTTGTATATAAGTTTTCAAATGGAGGTTATAGTCATGAAAACTGTATTACGTCGTTGTGTCGTCAATGTTCTCCTTCTCGGTAGCCTTGGTTGTAACCTTGCTGCTATGAATCCAGAAGAAGAAAAGACACCATTCTTACCAGAACAATTTTTCCAAGATTCATCAGGTTCATCATCTTCACCGCATCCACGACCACCCGTTCAATCGTCATTCACCAGCTCATCACTCTCATCAAGCTCCTCACCGCATCATTCACTGTCACATGCATATGAGGATTTTGATGCCGAAGAAGATATGCGCACACGTGCACGCCGAATGGCGGCGCAAGCGGCACATCGTGCTCACGAAGCAGAAGAAGAGAAAAAAATGCCACCGCAAGCAATACAGCCAGTTCACGCACCTGCACAAGGCAATTTAAGAGTCTTAAATCAAGCTGAATTTGAACAGATTCTTGCAGGCAACAAAGATTTTAGTAATACCGATTTACGCGCTCTCGATTTACGCGGTCGCGATCTGAGTAATGCAAATCTTACGGGAGCCGTCATATGCGGCGTAGGCAAAGACCGTCTCAAAGATCTTACAGAAATACAACTCTGTGGCGCCAATCTTACTAATGCAAATTTTGAATTTACCAATCTTGTTAATGCAGATCTCGAAAAAGCCATAATTGTTCACACCAATTTTGCTCAATCCATCATACACGGATGCAGATTTAAAGATTCATCAATTTCACATGAAACAACATTTAGAGATGCAGAAATTAAAGGAATTCTTTTTCAGAGTATTACATTTAACAATGTTGATTTTACAGATGCCTCAATTGAAAACGTTAAATTTTTTCAATCAAATATCGAAAATATCGATATGAGTTGTATAAAAGCTAAAAATTTCTTTTTCGTTGAGTGTGAAAAATTAATCAATATCAATTTTACTAAAGCCACTATTATCGGCTTAATGATCTACGGCACTGCTACTATAGGCCCTCGTATTAATTTCACCGAAGCAACACTCGAAGAAGGATGCATTATAGGCAAAATACGTCATGATGGCGAACCTCGAACTGCTGGAATAACTGAAGCAGGTAAAGCCGTTTCAAAGCTCGCTTATGTTGGCGGTACCGCCGCAGTAATAGGCATCGCAGCTCTTACGTGGTACGTAGGAGGTCCAGTAGCTCTGGGCAAAATAATACTCGGCGCAGGAAAAAAAATCGCAGTAAAGGCAGCGCTAACTGTCGCAAAGGCGAAGAGCCCCGCACTGGCAACGCTATTATTAGCAGGAAAAAGTTTTGAAAAAAGCGCTCATAATTACGCGCAAGAAGGAAATTTACCAATGACGCTAGCAGCGCTGAACGCAGCTAATAAAATTGATGCACTATCTCAACCATTATTTAAACATGTATGTCTACGTGAATTAGCAACGGGCAATCACCCTGTAAGCAGGGGACGTCGAGCGCTAGTCCTTGCATCAATTCCGCGCATTGCAGTAGAAGAATCCGCAAAAATCTATAATGCAATAATGGAGCATCGACAAATCTTCGGAGAAAATAATATCAACACTATTATCATCGGGGGAAATTTTCATCACGCAACGCTAAGAAGAATACACATTTGCGACGCAAAACTAAGTAATTCTATAAATCTTGAAAATCTTTCAACAGCAGAAGGAAGCATTCTCATTAACGTCGCAAGTTCACATGCAGAGCATCTTGAACGCTTCAGACAGTCGGCAGCAAAAGTTAATGGTCATTGGCAAAAAGAGATTGAAAAGCGCAATGAAGCAGATCGACCAGATGCTAGAGATCCCAACTTATCATCAATGGTAGAAATTCTACTTGAACGCGCTCTTGGTAGCTTTATTTTGGGTGTAGTTGGTCTATAAAATACAAACTTGTTATCAAAAACATGTTAAAGAAAATTTGGGGGAATTTATGAAAAAAAATATTTATCATGTGTTATACACATTACTTATTCTCAGTGAGCTATCGTCTTATGCTCTAGCTATGAAGAAAGAAGATGCTGCACCGCAGAATTCACACCTATTCTTTGATCCCGTAATAACCTTTGAACAGGAATCGAGTAACGGGAATGTTCCAGAAGAAGGAAAACCAGAATCTCTTCATCAAGCTCAACCCTTTAATCATACAGACCGTCAACGACTATTGAGTGGAGAAAAAAAACTGGCTCACGCACAATTACAGGGAGCAGATTTACATAGTTGTACGCTAGAAGGAGTTGATTTAAGTCATGCGAATCTTGAAGGCACAATTTTTTGCGGCGCAATATTAAAAAACGTCAATTTAAGTCACACGAACCTCACTAAGGCGCTCTTCATTGGAGCCAAGATATATGATAAATCAACATTTGAAGGCGCAATCATTGATCAATCTAATTTTTCTGACGCAATTATTATTGATACCTATTTCACCAGCACAAAGCTTTATCATACACTCCTCAAAGTAAAAAGGATGCTCGATACGCAGTTTAATCAAGCAACTCTTATCGATGTTACCTTTGCTGGTGCACCATTAAAAAAAATAACTTTTGCAAAATCAGATCTTCAAAATATCAACATGAGCCGTATTAACGCTTCTGAAATATCTTTTATCGAATGTCCCAAGCTTCAAGACATAACTTTTAAACATGCTCAGATCGTTGGACTTAGATTTTACGCCACCAAACTCATAGGGCCTAACATCAGTTTTGATACCACCACAGTTCAAAAGGGTTCATGCATAGGCATAAACAATACTGCTGTCATTAAGGAAGCCGACCTTTCGGGTGCAACATTACAAATGGAATGTTGCAACGTCAGATTCGATCATTGTAAAAATATTAAAAAACTTGCAGGAGCATTTGGAAGCATTTTCACCGATGTCTCAACTGTCCCGCCAGAAGACTTGGCACGCTTTAAAGAAATAGGCGCAAAGCTTAATGGTAAATGGGGTGATGATATTGCAGGCAGCCTAAGAAGAGAAGAAAGTTTCTGGAAATGGTTGAAAAGAATCGCTTTTTCAATTTCAGAACGAGGAGTTGATAAGGCTGCTGGTGCACTCGGATCTTCCTTGGGAAATGGTAAAGCTCAGCAACAAAACGAGGATGAGAAAAAAGACCAGGCATAAATCACGAGCTAATTGATTTAAAAAAATTGATTCATTTGGGGGTTATCATGTTTAAAAAGTGCATATTTCTGTTTTTTTTACTGTTTGGAGTCCAGGGGATTTTTGGGACTATTCCCAACTTTGATGCTGTCAAGGAAACTTTTGTTCATACCGGAAAAGTGCCACCCAATCTCCTCTATTCTACTGATGGAGCGAATAAAGCATACTTATCAATTATTCCCTCAGCTCCGAAAGCGAAAACATACAATATCCAAATTCTGGTTCAACACGAGAATGGAGATCGAGACACATATGATATCAGAGGAGCCCAGTCAAATATTATAACTGATCAAATGTATACGGATTTCAGTAAGCTCTCAATTATGCATGGGGATTCCCAACAAAGTCTTCATCAGTATCCTTTCCTATTTTCACGAGACGATCAAAATATTTCCGACGCTCCAAGTAAGATGCCACCCACAGATAACCCATCTCCAACAAATAATCCATCTTCTCATGGTAACGATAAAGAACTTTTAGAAAAAATTAAAAATCGTAAGAATCGCGAAGAAGAAGAGCTTCGACAGTTTAGAGAGAAATCTCATGATAAATTTATAGAAACAATTAGTAGCTGGCATAGCGGCTCGCCACCGCCACCACCAGCGGCCCATAGCAAAGTACCTGAGAAACAAAATCAATTTTTCGCAACATGCACAAAAGATCAATTCGAATTTATCCTTTGCCGAGGATGGGCGCCTGAGGAGATTTGCGCTCAATTAAATTTCTGCCAATTTCCTGGGTTCCTAGAATTATTTCGTGCTCAAGGAAGTGTTTATATAAATACCATTAAAAAACGTTATCACGAACTCCATCAGCACGACAGCAGAACAAAGAAATTTTACAAACAAAAATTGAGACAAATTCCGTGGGCTATCAATCTCATTAATCAAGAATTCGAAATAGTTACACAAATTGAGAATGAGCAAGCCCAAAAAATACTGGCCAATAAAAAAAGTCTCGATGAAGCAGTAGAACGAATATCAAATAACACCTTCTGCTTTATTGAACAAGCTAAAAATGCAAAACAAGGCGCCAATTCTTCTCATGATCAGGAACCAACTCTTAGTGCACCGCCAACATGTCCAAGTGGTCAAAGCCCTTCTCAAGAAAACGTAAAAGGCGAAGAGACAGGTAAAGGCAAAGAAAGCACTATCAAGCAAGAAATGGCCAGTGCTGATTGGTTTTCCAGAGAAGAAAAAGAAGCCGCGCGCCCAATTTTCCAACAACTCATAAAAAATATTTCTGAACATTCTGAAACAGAAAAACTTGTTGCGCAACGGATTGCAGAACTTGAACGTGAACTTGCACAAGAGAAACAGGCTGCGCAAAAACCTGCTCCCGCGCCACAAGATCAGCCAGTAACTTCAACCAGCTCAACCCCACCACCTCCACCATCAGACAAAAATCCAAATGTACAACCTCCAACAGCTACCAAAGCACCGACAGGGCCCAATACTCCGCAACAAATAACAACTCCGCTGCAAACCATGCAAATACCGCAGTCCCAAGAGAGAAAAAAAGAGCAGCCGCAACCAAGACCACAGGCTCCAACCTTTACCCAAACAGCAAAATATGCGCTCAAGAAAGGTCTTGCTGCCGGAGCGGGCGAACTTATACGTAGTTTAGTTCATGAAGCCATTCATGGAATATTTTCCCATGAACAACCATATTTCCATACTCCGCTACATGATGATCTTCCATTCCCCGAAGCTCTCACCGCACCACTCTCGTACCAAGGATTTGATCCAGTTGTCAGTAAATGCCTATTGGGCGATGTTCATCCCGAAAGCAATGGTATGCCCCACTTTGCGAGCATGCCGCATCTTCAAGATCTGGATCCTATTGTGCGAGAATGTTTTTGCAATGATGGTCCCATCGTAGACCATCAATCAATATTATCATCTCATCCACAACCTACGATTAGTGACCCCACTCAAGATCCTCAATTTTATGAACCCGTCGTACTACCAATTATTGAACCCACTCCCGCCCAAACCCCATTAACGCTTTCATCACCAGTCAATGCGGCAGAACAAGGGGGCATTATCCATGACCAACAACCATCAGCACTCTCATCCTCTTCACTCTCTTCATCTTGCAGCAGTACACCACCACTTCATACCATGGATACAACCACAACAACACAAAGTTGCGACCGCGTAGCCTTTTTTAACACCCGTTCTCATTGCTTCGATTCTATTGATAAAGCACTCGGGTTGGCTGAGGGGTTACCATCTAAGCCTCTTGTTGAAAACACCTGTAGAGCTGCTGAAACATTAGACAAAATCGCTCAAGTATTAAACGAATCTGGTGAATTTGGACTTTCACGCGAATGCGTCTACTACGCCGACGCCTGTGCGATTGCTGCACATTGTTTTGCAGATTCTACCAGCGGTATATTTCTTGGACTCAATGATATGGCATTCGATTGCGCTCACGCGGCAGCGCATCCAATCCAAACCGCTCAATCTTACCTCAACTCTCAGCTAGAATTCGTCGATCTCTTCTTTGAGCTTGGCAAACTATGCTTTGATCCTGCTCTTGCTGGCCATCGCATTGAAACCGCTCAGCACATGGCCGCTGCTATGGGACATGTCATTGAAGAAAAATTCGATCATATGCAACAGGCTACGCTGCAACAAAACGCTCGCAAGATTACACATTTTCTTGCAACGGCAAAAGCAGCTGGGCTTGCGCAGGGAGCTGCTCTTCAACAGTTAGGCAAACTTACTAAATACGTTGCTCGACTTAAAAAAGTCATGGCCGCTGAAAAGCCGATGGCTGAATCACTGGGCGTTGCGCCTCTTATTGAAAATGCAGTTGAAAAAGCTGGACCTAAGGCTGCGCAACAACTTGGACGTGCGGCTGAAGGGGGCGCGTTTGAGGCCGAAGCAAAAGTTGCTGAAACGGTTGAAACCCTTCTCACTAAAAATGATATCCAACACTTCAGTAAACACATTTCAAGTGAGTTTGCGCAGCAGGCAGAACGCATGCCAAAAGACGCTCTCTCTGCAATCCTTACAAAAAGAACATTCTTTGATCCCGCATGGTCAAAAGAGGATATAATAAAATACGTTGAACAAGCTTATAAAGCCTTAAGGCAGCAAGGGCTCACCGGATTACATCCATATAATGTAGGTGGAAACACTATCATGATAGATATACAACCGAATGGAAAACTAAGCACAGCCTTTGGATTACACAAGCTTCCAATGGATTATTTCATTAAATAGCGCCGAAGGATTCTCTATGTTCAAAATCAATTTTAGGGTAACTGATAGCATTGAAAAACTACAAACCTTCTCGCAAGAAGAAATAGCGACTGGCAAGCCAATTGAAGGGTATTTTGAGATAGAAGTTAATGATAAAAAATATGGATATTGCAATATGGAAACTCTTCATTCAAATGAGTCCGGCATGGATTTGCTAACAACGTGGTTTGAAGGATTAATCCAGCTTATTACCGAATTAAAAAGAGGATGCACTTATATTGCTATAAGTGATATAGAGTCAATTAATTCATGGATCGAGTTTAAGCGTTTAGATCAAACGCATATAAGTATAAGTTCTCTCGAAGCAAAAAAATGGGCTGGTGTTGGGCAAATAGTTGTAACGCCTTTGCATAACATCGAACATTATGATTGGACAAATGAAATCGTAACTTACGATGAAATATTTCAAGAAATAAAGCAAAAAACATTCGACTACATCGCACAAGTAAATAAAATTAACCCAGCAATCGCTCAAGGAAAATGTTTTTTAGCTTTGAAAGAAAAGATTGATAAGCTCAACAATATTTAACGTTTTAAACAATGCGCTGCCGAGCATAATAACCTCACGCAGCGCATTGTTATTTTCAACCCTTCTTCCCATACGTATCGAAATAGTGAGAGGCAAGCGCTTTGAACTGCCCGAATGATATTGGCAAAAGCGAATCGTTTTCGCTCACTGAAAGTAAGCTTTCACCGAATTCATCAACAAAGGATAGTCTATTTCTGTGTATTGCATTTGTTATCGGCACCGAACCATGCCCAAAATCATGAAGAGAGGTATATATCTCAACGGTAGTAAAATTTTCAAGATGATCTACAGAGAGCCAATTCAGGCTAGTCTTATCATAAATTGATAAACCTGCACAATCAAAAGTAATATAGGGAACATGACTATCCTTAATCGATAGGTCTGAGAAAAACTTAACCAAAAGATATACGCTTACACCTAACCCAATCACTCCCAATACCAGCCCCGCATCAGACACATGATTTGCAGATAAACAACCAAGACTACAGCCTCCGAAAAAAATACCGCCTACAAGCTTTGCTCCCATACTGAACGGATGCGGTTCCGCATACAAAATAAGCGTCCCGTTCGAATATTCGACATAACCACTTGAATATTTCTCCATGAATTTTTGCATATATGCTTCATGAGCATCTGCATCCGCATCGCTAGCATATGATGAAGAACTAAACGCAGGGCAAAGAAGGATAGTCGTAAACAGTAGGCTGCGGATGAATGAGTTTGATTTTGGCTGCATGCGGGGTCCGATGTTAGGTGTTTACTCAGCTACGTTTTTGGCGTAGTTGTTCAAGAATTTTTTAACGTTGTGTGATGCTTTATTAATCAACGCGTCAAGTGAAACATCTCTGGTATCGTAACGATCA
>JBAZHB010000043.1:0-10379 GCA_041652535.1 Candidatus Babeliales bacterium | reverse complement strand
CAACGGGCAAGACGAGCCACTCGTATGATGTGCATGAACATAAGCGCCCACTTTTTAGTGAGCGTGGGCCATTCAATTTGGTGCGTCTTGGTATAGGGCTTCAAACTCCGGGCGCGTTAACTCAGACCTATTGGAACCAAGATCAGACGGGTATATTTGATAATCTTACTAACCTTGGTCCTAATGACGGCATGGCCGATTATTCAGGACGGTTCAAAATCAATGAATATGATTTTGAACTGAAACAGAATCTTTTTTGGGGATTTTACTTGCATGGCTATCTGCCTGTTCGTGATATTAAAATTGATCGGATCACGCCACACCGGCTTGGAGCTGAAATAATTAATACCGATCATGGCCCTATTAATATGGATACGTTTATTAGCGAAAAGTTACCTGTCATTATGCAAGAGGCAGGTCTTAAACCCATGGGCACTTTTAAAAAATCAGGGGTGAGTGATGCGGTGGTATCATTGGGCTGGCAAAAATGTGCCGAATTATCCAAAAAAGAGTTTCTTACCTCATTGAGCGGTTTTGCCCAAGCTGGGTTGCTTATTGCTGGGGCATCACAGGCTGATGTAAATAATTCCTTTGAGGTACCGCTTGGTTATAGCCACGATTATGCGGCGCTTATCCAGGGTGGGCTTGAGACGTGCGTTTTGAATTTTGTAACGGTTGGATTACAGGGTGAGGCAACGATTTTTTTCAGGGACAATCGTCTTCGAAGGCTCATGACTGACAAGAATGAGCAGCAAAATGGATGGATTGTTCTTGAGCAGCCTGCATGGGTTGGTTATGACCAGGGAACGGTGTGGGATGTTGGCGTTTATGCGCGATTCGATAAGTTATTTAAAGGGTTCTATGCCACGATCGGATACTCATATACCAAACAGGAGACTACTATTTACAATGTGAAACAAAGTTGGTACCTGCAATCAGTTATTGAAGACAACCAAGATACATCCAACTGGGGAACCGATTACTATATGATTTCTCAGGATGCAGTTGCCAATGCCGATCAACGTTTGCGTGGATGGAATATGCAAACCTTACACTTTTTGGCCGGCTATGATGCATCAGTGCTGCTTAAATCATGGGGACCTTTTATCCGCGTGGAGTACGATTATCCTTTTTGGAGCAAATTTGTGTGGCCTACTGATATGATAGGTGGCACGCTTGGGGTCAGTGCAACGTGGAATTTCTAAGAGACACGCCTTTTTTTGCAATGCATAGGCTCCATGATAAACTATAGGGCCATTATTACTTTTTGATTGATTGGTGCTTTTATGAACGTACTCGGCCGTCTGAAACTTGTGCTTGTTGATCGAACGAAGAGCCTTTTTAAGGTGAACGACGAACAACTAGCTCGTTTCGAATTTAAGATCAATGCTGGTGGCGATGATAACTTCGGCGATGTCAGCTGCAATGTTGCCATGATTATTGCAAAAATAGTTGGGCGCACTCCACGTGAGATTGCAGCGCAATTGCAACAGGAACTTATTAAAGGTGATTGTGCTGATATCGTTGCCTCATCGACTATTGCAGGACCAGGATTTTTGAATATTACCCTCACCCCTCAGGCCTGGCGCATTTTGTTGGGTGAGCTTTATGTTCAGGGTAAGAATTTTTTTGCCAACGAGCCTGATATGCCTGCACGTAAATATCTTATCGAATTTGTTAGCGCCAATCCGACCGGCCCTCTTCATTTAGGACATGGTCGTGGCGGTATCATTGGCGATGTGTTAGCGCGTGTGTTGTCCTTTGTTGGCCACCAGGTACATAAAGAGTTTTATATCAACGATGCCGGTAATCAGATCAAACTGTTGGGCCAATCGCTTAAAGCACGTTGCCTCCAAGAGCTGGGGCAAGCGGTAGAGCTTCCTGAGGGTGGTTATGCAGGGACGTATTTGGTTGATATGGCCAAAGATTGTATTGCTGAACAGGGCGAAAAAATTGCCGAAAAGAGTGATCAGTTTTTTGAACTCTATGCCAAAGAAAATTTGTTAGATCTTATTAAAGCAACTCTTGCTGAATATCGTATTACCTTCGATCGTTGGTATTCAGAAAAAACATTGCATGATAGCGGTGTTATTGAGCGTGTTCTTACGCTTATGAAAAGCAAAGATTTGGTCTATGAGCAAGAGGGTGCTTTGTGGTTTAGATCAACGCTGTTTGGTGATGATAAAGATCGTGTTATACGTAAAAGCAATGGTGAGTTAACCTATATTGCTGCCGATATTGCCTATCATAAAGATAAGTTTGATCGTGGGCATGACACACTTATCGACATCCTTGGCCATGATCATCATGGATATGTTAAACGACTCAAAGCTACTATGGCTTCGCTGGGCTATAATGCCGATAACTTAGAAGTCATTTTGTATCAACTGGTTACCATTAAAGAAGGTGATGTGGTCGTCAAAATGTCCAAACGAGCGGGTACGTTTACCGAGCTTGCCGATGTTATGCGAACTGTTGGCGTTGATGTAGCACGCTTCTTTTTCTTAAATCGTAAGAGCGATGCGCCGCTCGATTTTGATCTTGCAACAGCACTCAAAAAGACCGATGAGAATCCGGTATATTATATTCAATATTCCTATGTCCGTATCAATAGTCTTTTTACCAAAGCGGCGGCCCAGGGATTTGATGGTTGGATTGACCAATTACGTAATGGTCGCATGCAAAATAACGATTTTGATATGGTGATGGCGCAGATAAGTTCAGAAGAACATACGCTACTTAAAAAGGTTGTTGCGTTGCGTGATGTTTTGAATTCAATCGTTACGACGCAGCAGACGCATTTGTTGTCGTATTATGCACTTGATCTTGCACAGAAATTGCATGCGTATTACACCAAAAATAAAATTATTGATACCGATAAGCCAGAACTGACACGAGCGCGACTTTGCATGGTGTTTATGGTGCATCGCACGCTTGCTACCGTTCTTGATTTGTTGGGTCTTACGCAACCAGAAAAAATGTAAGGGATTTGATGTTTGCATTCTATTTCTGGATGATTGTGTGCGGTGGCCTTGGAAGTTTGATGCGTTATGGGGTAACGCAAGGTGTTGTAACTTTATATGGCGCCTCATGGCTAGGGACATTACTCGTCAATATCGTAGGATGCTTTCTGTTCGGTTTTTGTTATGCGTGGTGTGCTCGTGGTACTGTTTCTCCCTGTATGCGCGCTGTTATTGTTGGTGGATTTTTGGGCGGTTTTACGACAATGTCTGCTTTTGCAGGAGATGTTTTTGTGGCTATGAGTCAGCATCGTTTTTTTGACGGGGCTGTGTATGCTCTTGTTACCAATGTTGGCGCGATTATGGCAGTTTGGATGGGCTTTATAACGTTTAATACATTTTTGAAATAGCGATGATTATTCATGAATATTGAGCAGATTTCTAATTTTGATCTAAAAAAATTTACCCCAAAAAATATCCGCAACTTTTCGATTGTTGCGCATATCGACCATGGCAAGTCAACGCTTGCCGACCGTTTGCTTGAAATTGCCGGGACGCTTTCGGGTCGACAGAAGGTTGAACAATTTTTAGATAAGCTTCAAGTGGAGCGTGAACGTGGCATTACCGTTAAAGCCCAAACAGCATCGCTTTTTTATGAATATAAGGGAGAAATTTATCTGCTCAACCTGATCGATACTCCTGGACACGTTGATTTCGCGTATGAAGTTTCGCGTTCATTGTATGCTTGCCAAGGAGCCGTGCTCCTCGTTGATGCTGCTCAAGGAGTTCAAGCACAAACAATGGCAAATTTCTTTCTTGCGTTTGACCAGGACTTGACGATCATTCCTGCGATTAACAAAATTGATATGGCCAATGCTGATCCTGAACGTGTGGCCAAAGAAATGAATAAAGCGTTTGATATCGAACGCGACGAAATATTACTGATTTCTGCCAAAACAGGAATTGGTATCGAAGACCTTTTCCATGCCATTATTGAACGCGTTAAACCGCCACAAGGAACAGAAGAACAATCGCTTAAAGCCCTTTTGTTTGATTCATGGTTTGATGAGTATCGTGGTGTTATCTGTCTTATTGAAGTAATTGATGGCTCGATTAAAAAGGGCGATATGGTAATGGCCGCTCATACCGAGCGTCAGTATGAAGTCCTTGATATCGGGCTTATGTATCCAGAACCATATTCAACCGGAGCCCTTTATACCGGGCAGGTAGGATACCTTGTCGCGGGAATGAAAACCGTTAAAGAAGCTTGCATTGGCGATACCTTTTATCATGCAAAAAAACCAGTTCAGGCGTTGCCGGGATTCCGCCCCGCAAAACCAATGGTGTTTGCCGGTATTTATCCTATTGATACCTCAGATTTTGACCATGTACGTGATGCAATTGAAAAATTGACGCTCAATGATCCAAGTGTACATGTTGAAAAGGAAAGCTCTGCAGCGCTTGGCCTGGGTTTTCGCTGCGGTTTTCTTGGCTTGCTGCATATGGACGTTTTCAAGCAACGGCTTGAGCAAGAATATGATGCCTCAATTATTGTTACGTCGCCAACGGTACTCTATAAAGTAAAGATGACCAATGGCGAAGAAATGAATATCGAGAATCCATCGAAATTTCCCGAAGAAGTAAAAATTAGCGAAGTTCTTGAACCAATTGTCAATGCGACGATTATTACCCCCAAAGATTATTTGGGTACCATTATGACGCTCTGCCAAGAACGTCGAGGCGAACAAAAAGAGATGCATTATATTGATGAATCTCGTATTGTGCTCCGTTATAAATTACCGCTTAACGAAATAATCACCGACTTTTATGACAAGCTAAAATCGTTAAGTGCCGGATATGCCAGCTTTGATTATGAACAAGCCGGATACGAATCAGCAGATTTGGTCAAAATGAATATTTTGCTCAATGGCAAAGCCGTTGATGCGCTTTCAGTTATTGTGCATCGCGAAAAGGCTTTTTATGTTGGGCGACAATTGGTACAAAAGTTACGTAATGTTATTCACCGTCAAATGTTTGAAGTCGCAATTCAAGCTGCAATTGGCGCAAAAGTAATCGCACGCGAAAGCGTCTCTGCTATGCGCAAAAATGTTATAGCAAAATGCTACGGTGGTGACGTTACGCGAAAAAGGAAGTTGTTGGAGAAGCAGAAGGAGGGTAAGAAGAAACTTAAACAAATTGGCACCGTTGAGCTTCCGCATGAAGCCTTTCTCACCGTCCTTAAACATGAGTGAGCACAAGGAGCAGGGTATGAGACGCAGGAAGGGTTTTTACTCGATCTCAGTAGTTGCAAAGATGTTTTCTGTTCACCAGCAAACTATTCGCATGTACGAAAAGCAGGGCCTCATTACGCCCAAACGTTCGTCCGGCAATACCCGCCTTTTTTCTGAAGAAGATGTTGATCGTCTTGAAGAAGTCATTTATTTGACCCATAAATTGGGGGTCAATCTTTCTGGCGTCGAAATGATTCTGAAACTGCAGAAGAAGATTAGGCGTATGCAGGAGGAGATGAATAAGTTGTTTGATGCTACCGATAGTGAAATAGAAGTTCACAGTCAGAAATTTAAAGAAGATATTAAGCAACAAGCCGAGCGGTTGGCAGTCATCCGTAAAGAAAATTTAGTGAAAAAACACGAAAATCTCATTGAAATCGCACCTCCACGCGTTGACGAAATGACCAAAAGGCCACAGACTAAAAAGAAGACAGAAAAAGCGGTAACAAAGGCAAAAACGGTGCATTTGCTTCCTGAGCCTGAAGATGATTTGGTCGAAGATATTGAGATTGAATACGATAAGTAAGGTGAATTTCCATGATATTTAATCAAATTAAAACAGCATTGCTTCTTGGTTCATTGAGCGGTTTGTTCTTCTTGCTGGGATATTGGCTTGGCGGGAACAATGGTCTTGTTCTTGCTTTTATTATCTCAATCCTCATGAACTTTGGCGTCTATTTTTTTGCCGACAAGATTGTGTTGAACATGTACGATGCGCAACCACTTGATCGTACACGTCATGCAAATATTTACGAAATGGTTGAAGAACTTTGTTACCAAGCACATCTCCCCATGCCACAACTCTGGTACATTCCCACCAACATGGCTAATGCTTTTGCAACAGGTCGTAACCCTCAACACGCCTCTGTTGCCGTAACACAAGGAATTCTTGATGTTCTTGATGAACATGAGCTGCGTGGGGTACTTGCTCACGAGCTTTCGCATGTTAAAAATCGCGATATTTTGATTTCAACGATTGCGGCTACCATTGCAACTGCTATTGGATACATTGCCCACATGCTTCAATGGGCGGCAATGTTTGGCGCCATGCGTAACGACCGTGAAGAGCGTTCAAGTGGTCTTGGCGCATTGTTAGTTGCAATTTTTATGCCTATTATTGCAACACTTCTTCAATTAGCTGTTTCACGTTCTCGTGAGTACTTGGCCGATGAAACAGGCGCCCGTATTTGCCATGATCCGTTGGCATTAGCCTCAGCGCTTGAAAAACTTCATGCCAATGCTTCAGTGCGTCATGTGCAGCCCGAATCAACGGCGCAAGCATCGACAGCAAGCCTTTTCATTGTTAATCCATTTACGCTTGAAGGTCTTATGACCTTGCTTTCTACCCACCCGCCTGTTGGTAAACGTATTGAACGTTTGCGTGCTATGGCTCGTTAATTACACAATAAATTAATCTTTTCTATTGCGCTGGCATGATATGCTGGCGCATACTATTTTATAGCGTGTTATAGGGATGGGTAGGAGAAAGGGGGCGGTTTATGATGCGTGTAATAATGAGTTGTATGCTTTTCTTTATGAGCGTTAATCTTTTTGGCATGCAGGATAATCAAGATAATAAGGAGCAACCTTCTGATTCGACCAGCGTGGCGATTCCTGTTACTGCGCCATCTCAAGATGAATCTCGTCGTAAAAGTTCGTTAGGGTTGCATGATGGATGCTGTGCCATCTGTTTTGAACCGGTTGATGTTAGCATTGTGAAACAGGTGTTCGCTTACTGTGGAGATTGTGATCGCAAGATATCGTGTTCTCGGTGTACAGCGATTTATCATAAAAAATGTTTGGAACAATTTTTTTCTATCTCAACTTGCGCAGAGGCACATGAACACAAATGTCCATCGCGGTGTGGCACCGTATTATCAACTCTATCATGTTCGCAACGCTTAACTACGTGGTGCCGCAAAAACATGCGGGTTCTCGGTGTTTTGCTTTCAAGTAGTGTGGTTGTTTTTGAATTCCTTACTAAATATTCACCACCATCAGCATATGTGTGCGCAGGGCTGGCTGCTATGTTGCTACTGGCTGTTTTGAGAGGAGGATTTGCATTTGCTAATGAGGCTCGTGCCACTCCTGCTTTTGAAGAGCGGCGACTTAACGAGTTGAACATGGAGTTTAAAAAAATGATGGGGCTTCAGATTGTTGGTGTAATGGCAATTGTAGGAGCCGTGCTTTTGCGTTTTTTAGTTTTGGAATAGGGTTGCAGTTGATTAAGATAATCTTGCTGTAAAAACCTAAAATCTTGATTCTACAGACTCATCTTAATTATCATACGAACAAATGGTTGTGTGTTGTTCATAGCAAAAGATGATAGGGGGGAACGGGATGAAGATACGTTATATGTCATTGCTTGTTCTTGCTTTGTGTTATGCCGGTAGCATAGCAGCAGGTGTGGTAACTGGTCCTGGTATGACGCAACTCAAACAATATGTGCAAGCAAATCCAAATGAAGTGAGCAATTATGAATCTCTTCGAGCATGGCTTAACTGGGGTATTACTAATGCAACATCATGGAATACTGCCAAAGCTCAGATGCTTGGCCAGCTTAAAACATATTTGATGGGCGTCTGGAATGGCAGAGTAATGACTAAGGCTGCTCTTGTTGATAGTATTGCGGCTCGCGGAACGACCCAGGCGGGTAATCTTGTTTTTCAGTTTTTACAACAACCGGATATGGCGGCTGCAAATAGCTTTTTTGAAGCTAAAATTACTGATCAGGCGACATTTGTGAAAGTATGCCAACAGGCGCTACAATTTATTGAAGATATTCTGGCAAGTACGAGAAATTAAGACACTACGAACTGGATTTTAAAATAATTAAGGGTGGATTAAAAAATCAACCCTTAATTATTGTTACGTATAACTTATTTTTTTTCTTTGAATTCGGCGTCAATAGGCCCTTGGTCGCCATTATTTTTGCTTGAATCTGTTTGAGTTCCCTCGGTAGCTTGTCCAGCTTGGCCCTTTTGCTGCTGCTCTTTATAAAGAATCTCAGCTATTTTGTAAGATGCTTGCATGAGGTCATCATGGGCTTTTTTAAGCGCGTCGCCATCATTTTCATTTTCTTTTAATACTTTTTTGGCGTCTTCAATTGCTTTCTCGAGCGTGTTGACATCTGCCATTGGCAATTTTTCTTTGTTTTCACTGAGTGTTTTTTCGATTTGATTAATTGCATTGTCCAGGCTATTGCGATGTTCGATAACTTCGCGACGTTTCTTGTCATCAGCTTCGTTTAACTGAGCTTCCTTGACCATGCGATCAACTTCTTCTTTTGAAAGGCCAGATGAGTTGGTGATGGTGATCTTTTGCTCTTTGCCAGTTCCAAGATCTTTTGCAGATACGTGTACAATTCCGTTTGCATCGATATCAAAGGTAACTTCAATTTGAGGAATTCCGCGCGGGGCTGCAGGAATGCCATCGAGTCTAAATTTGCCTAATGTTTTATTATCATGAGCAAATTCGCGTTCACCTTGTACGACATGTATGTCAACAGCGGTTTGGCTATTTTCGGCGGTTGAAAAAACCTGCGATTTTTTGGTTGGAATGGTTGTGTTGCGTTCAATGATGCGTGCAACGACTGATCCCATTGTCTCGATGCCAAGTGAAAGCGGCATCACGTCGAGCAATAGTACGTCGGTTACTTCTCCGGCAAGGACTCCACCTTGGATTGCAGCACCGACTGAAACGACCTCGTCAGGGTTGACTGATCTGTTGGGCTCTTTGCCAAAAAATTCTTTGACCATCTGCTGGACTTTAGGAATACGTGTTGAGCCGCCGACTAGAATTACTTCATCGATATTTTTGAGATCAACGCCGGCATCAGATACTGCTTGTTTGCATGGGTCAAAGAGCCTTTTAAATATGTCTGCGCAGAGGTTTTCAAGTTTTGCACGGCTGATCTTGGTTACCAGGTGCTTTGGGCCTGTTGCATCTGCGGTGATATAAGGCAGATTTATTTCTGCTTCCATCATAGAGGAAAGTTCTATTTTTGCTTTTTCTGCTGCTTCTTTGAGCCGCTGGATAGCCATTTTATCGTTACGTAGATCAATGCCATGTTCTTTTTTGAACTCGTCGACCAGATAACTGATAATCTTTTCATCGATATTGTCACCACCCAGCATGGTATCGCCATTAGTCGATTTTACTTCGGTGACGCCTTCGCCAACTTCCAATATTGAGATATCAAATGTTCCGCCGCCGAAGTCGAATACTGCAATTGTTTCATTTTTTTTCTTATCAACCCCATAGGCCAAAGCTGCTGCGGTAGGTTCATTGATAATACGCTTTACCTCGAGGCCAGCTATTTTCCCCGCGTCTTTGGTTGCTTGACGTTGTGCATCATTGAAGTATGCAGGTACGGTAACAACGGCTTCGGTGATCTTTTCTCCCAAATAATCTTCGGCAGCTTGCTTTAATTTTTGAAGTACGGCTGCGGAGATTTCTTGAGGCGTGTATTCTTTGCCCTCAATTTCTATGGCAGCATCACCGTTTTTGCTTTGTATTACTTTATATGGTACAAGTTTGAGCTCATCTGGTTTAAGTTCGGCATACTTTTTGCCGACGAAGCGTTTGATAGATGATATGGTATTGATAGGATTGGTAACTGCTTGACGTTTGGCAATTGAGCCGACCAGACGTTGTCCATCTTTGGTGTAGGCTACGACAGATGGAGTGGTATTAGCACCTTCTTGGTTAGGGATGACTTTGGCGGATCCGCCCTCCATGAATGCGACCACCGAATTTGTGGTACCAAGGTCAATTCCTATGATTTTTGCCATATTCTTCCTTTGCTAATTTCTGTTTATTTTCCGACATTTTTATTATCAACCTTACATTGCAACACTCAAGTTATATGCTAACGTAATTTTAAGGACTTACAGTTGCGCTGTCAAGTTTCTTCATGGCATTTTTGCGCGGCGCCGTGACTCCGTCTCCGCCGTCCCCGCCTTGGAATGGGGGCTTGCGAGCTTGTGTAAGACTCTCTGAGGAATTAGTTTAAATTGCTTGTGTAAGAAAACTGCATGGAGAAAAAGAGGCGGGGAGGCGTCGCCTCCGTCAAATAAGGGCTACCAATCGTACGTCATCGAGAAGGAAAATAAGGAGAATAAAAGGA
>JBAZHB010000042.1:0-11007 GCA_041652535.1 Candidatus Babeliales bacterium | reverse complement strand
TCGAAAAGAGATTAAAGCACTTTTGCATCGTATTGGCGTTGATGAAACGAGAGTGACGTTGTGGGGAAGTGGTTCTGTCTTTCGTGAATTTTTGCATGTCGATGATCTTGCGCAAGCTGCTCTGTTTATAGCAGAAACATGTGATTATCAGGATATTGGTGAGTGTATTAATGTTGGATCTGGATTAGATCGTACAATCAGTTCTCTTGTTGAAATTGTACGTGATGTTGTTGCCTATCGTGGAGATATTCATTTTGATACAAGCAAGCCTGATGGAACGCCGCGCAAACTTCTTGATGTATCTCGTTTGCAAAAATTGGGCTGGCGGGCGTCAGTAGAAATTCTCGATGGGGTGTTGAAATTATATAGGTGGTATGCTGAATTACCAAGATCGGGGAGAGAACAAAATGTTAAAACAACTCATCAATCGTTTTAGACCGAGTATAGAGATTCTTGATCATGTAAAATTATTACGTCGTGAAGTTCAAGAATCGATTATGGCGCATGTCTTTGACGATAGTATTGCTGATGTAGATTGGATTAGAAAAAAAAGTTTTTCGCCCCATGGCGCAGCAGCCAATTATTCTTTTTTATACATTTTGTTTCGAATTCTTAATGATATTAAACCACAAAATATTCTTGAGCTTGGTATGGGGCAGACATCAAAGCTTACGGCTCAATACATTGCCTATAAAAATTCCTCTGCAAGATTACATCTTGTTGAGCATGATTTGACCTGGGTTACTATTTTTCGTAATGAAGTTGAGCTATCAGATCGAATTACTATTCATATTTTAGAAATGATACAAAAAAAAGTTCAAGAGTACGAGTCCAATGTATATCGTGATCTTACTTCTCAGGTTAAAGATCAAAAATTTGACGTGATTATTAATGATGGGCCGCATGGTTCTGATCATTATTCTCGCGCAGGTATTTTAGATCTTCTTGATCACAACTTAGCCGATAAATTCGTGATAATTTGTGATGATTATAATTGGAGAAGTGTGCAAGAAACGGTATCTGAAGTTATGCAAAAATTGCGTCACATACATATACCTTTCGATCATATACTTTACAACGGGGTAAAGACACAAAGCATTATTTATTCGCCGCAGTATAATTTTCTGAAGACATTGTGAGCTGGTAGGTAATTTTGATTGATAGAATGATGAATTTATCTACCCCAATTCTCTTTTTAATTTTTAATCGTCCCGACACAACACGGATTGTTTTTGAGCAGATCCGCAAACAAAAGCCGCGTCAACTTTTTATAGCTGCCGATGGACCACGATCGACGCATTCAAATGACGTTGATCGTTGCGCGCAGGCTCGAGCTATTATTGAAGATATCGATTGGCCGTGTGAGGTGCATACACTTTTGCGTGATCACAATTTAGGGTGTGGTAAGGCAGTCAGTGAAGCCATAACGTGGTTTTTTTCACATGTTGAGCAGGGGATTATTGTGGAAGATGACTGTGTGCCCGATCCAACATTTTTTGATTTTTGTACCATTATGCTTGAGCGCTATCGCGACGATGCGCGCGTAATGATGATTACCGGTATGAGTTATTTATTTAATAAGATGACATCGTATGAGTCCTATTTTTTTTCACGTTATTATCCGGTATGGGGTTGGGCAACCTGGCGTCGAGCCTGGCAATTGTATGACCTCGAGCTGAGCGAATGGGAAAAATTTCGCCCTACTAAAATGATTGAGAACTTTTTTGACGAACAAAAGATCATTGATTTTTGGACGTGTTATTTTGATCGCATTGTTCGTCACGAGATTGATACATGGGATGTACAATGGACATACGCATGTATTAAGCATCAAGCATTCTGTGTTGTGCCCTTTAATAATCTTATCTCTAATATTGGATACTTTGGATCACATGCAACAGGTGCTAAAAGTTTTGATCAGGGTGTTGAGGTAAGACCGATTGATAGTGCGCATTTGGTTTCCCCTAACGCAGTTAGAAGCAATAACCGTCTTGACCGATTGATTTATAAAAATATCAGAGTGATCCCTGAGCCTTGGCTTTTTCGTAATATACGACGATATTGTGTGGCGGTAAAAGCGAGATTACATCATGAAGTGTAAAATTTGTGGAACGCAAACAAAGGAAATCTTTAAAGCGCTTGTTTTGTCTCGTTATCAGATTACGTATTATCATTGTTCTGCGTGTGATTTTGTTCAAACAGAAGAACCATACTGGCTGGCAGAAGCGTACCAAGTCCCCATCAGCAACACCGATACAGGAATTTTGGCGCGTAATATGACGCTTGCACGTATTGTTACGGTGCTTATCTACTTTTTATATGACAAAAATAGTTTGTGTGTTGATTATGCTGGTGGATATGGGATTTTTACGCGTTTGATGCGTGATATAGGATTTGATTATTATTGGTATGATCCCTATGCGCATAATATATGTGCATCAGGGTTTGAGTATTCCCCACAACAAAAAAATATTGGTTTAGTTTCAGCTTTTGAATGTTTTGAACATTTTGCAAACCCTCGTGGTGAGATCGAAAAAATGTTGTCGATAGCGCCGCATATTATATTTACAACTGATTTTCTTCCAAGCCCCATTCCTGCTCCAGATGCATGGTGGTATTATGCATGCGAACAGGGCCAACATATTGCTTTTTATCGTGCAAAGACATTTGATTATATAGCTCAACAGTATGGACTTTCGTTTTATTCTCATTGGGGAATTCATCTTCTGTCGCGTAAGCGTATTAACCAACGATACTTCCAAATGCTTGTCGAGTGGTCTAACCGAGGCCTTTTCCAAGTAATAAAAAGACACATGAAGAGTAGGACTGTTGATGATCGAGCGCTTTGCTTACGTGAAAAAAATACTTTGGGTGCGCCCTGACGCACTTGGTGATGCTCTTCTTGCAGCATCGTTATTAGAGCCAATCAAAAAACATTTCAACCATGCCCAGATCATTGTTTTTTGCCAAGCCGCACTGGCAGATTTTTATCGTTCGTGTCCTTGCATCGATGATGTTATTACGTTTAATAAAAAACTTTTTATGCTCCATCGACCCTATCGAAAAGCGTTATGTACTGAGATTACAAAAAGATCAGTTGATACGCTTTTTAATACCGTCTATTCACGCGAGCTTGCTTTTGATTGCCTGGCCTTGCTTCCGGGCATTACAACATCGTTCGCTTTTAAAGTTACTCAACGACGTGGGCGATGGGATCTCCCGACACGATATAATCGTGGCTATTCACACCTTATTGAATCTTTGGGCAACAAAAACGAACGTGAGCGATATAGTGATTTTCTTGATGCGTTGAGTATAGCGCACAAAGAGCTTAATCTGTGCATCTGGATTAATGAAACTGATGAAGCATGGGCTGAACAATTTTTTGCTTCTCATGATTTAACTTATACACATACAATTGGATTTTTTGCAGGGGCGCAATCTTCTTTACGTATCTATCGCCATTATGCACAGGCGCTTAATGAAGCAGTACCGCATGATATTAAAATTGTTGCGCTCGGAGCATCTGCAGATGGAGCAATAAATCGAGAAGTGTTGAAAGGAGTTTGCCATCAGGTGATTGATATGGCAGGAAAAACGTCAATAGGACAAGCTGCTGCCATCATCAAACGTTGCCGATTGGTGGTTGGTGCTGAAACAGGATTAGCACACGTTGCCTGTGCGGTCGAAACGCCCAATGTTGTAATTCTTGGTGGAGGACATTTTGGTCGATTTATGCCCTATTCACCACTGACGATAGCCGTTGTTGCTCCGTATAAATGTTATGGATGTAACTGGCGTTGTCATTATGGTACGGCGCGCTGTGTGCACACTATCAAACCTGAGACAGTTGCATATGCACTCAAACAGGGGCTTGAAAATAGGTCACAGCGAAACAACCCAGCGGTGGTGATGCAGCATGGTGAGGGATATGAAATTGATTCGCAGAAGTATGAAGTCATGAAAGTTAGAGCTTTTTAGGGGAGTTGCACGTTATGAATAATGTCATCGTTGCATGGGCGCACAACGATGCGCGTAGCTTCGAAGCGAAAGTTCCCTTGCTTTTTGTTGGGCAACGTAATCAAAAATTAGGTTTTAATACGTTGATTAACATTGTTTTCCTCGAAGGGCTTGAGCGCCTGGATGCGGCATATCAGTCTCGGTTGCGTGATCTTGGGTATGTGTTACATGATGCATCAGCTTTATATACTCTTTATGCTAAAAAATATGAGCAGCTAGCTCGTTTTGGCGATTATGAAAGAAAATGTTTTATTCGTTGGCCTGTTATCCGCGATCTCTTTGCGGGTGAGTCTCTCATTCATTACGATGGTGATATTGTTTTTAACGAAGATCCCGCAATTATTGCACAGAAAGTATCAGGTAAGACCTTTATTTTGCAGGGATGTCCAGCATTTACCTCAATTGCAGATCCAAGCTGGTTTGAACAGTATACCCACGCGCTTGATGCTTTTGCTGCTGATATAAACGGCTATTCATTGCGTGCCTGGAAATTACGAGTTGGATGGGAGGTTTCATTTGCAACGCGATGGTCAGGATCACGTTTTAGAACAATCATATCAAGCGATCAGGATTTACTTTCACACCTTATGCATACTAATGAAATTAAACAAGATACCATCCAAGCTATTATGCACGATCTTGATGACTATATAATTTTTCAGAATCCATTGTTGTTTCATATGTATAATCCGCATATTCCGTATACTTACCAGCGTGAAAATGGTATTGATTTTTGTTCATACACACGCGCCGATGGTGCAAATCTGATCTATAAAAAGAAAATTTTATTATGGCACATGCAATCATGTTTCAATTTTTATGCAAGCAAACGCTTATTGCTGCAAAAATATATGCCGCTATTGTGGTGGGTGCGAACGCAATACGGTACTACACATCCCTTAATAAGCGATAGGGTAAATAAAAAAATAGCGCGTCTCAGCCATCATACTGATCGTTTATCGGTGTATCGCTATTTCTTTCAGACACATGATTTTTCATGCTTACTTAATGGTAGGGCATGGTGGAAAAAAGGAGTGTTTGTATACCATGAATAAGCCACTGATTTCCGTTGTTCTTGGAACTTACAATCGTCTTCCGTTTTTGCAACGTGCACTTACATCCATACGTGCAGAGCTTGCATCATATGCGCATGAGATTTTTGTGATTGATGGTGGTTCGGACGATGAGACGCTACCGTGGCTTATGGCGCAAAAAGACATCATTACGATGGTGCAACACAATCGTGGAGAATGGCAGGGTACGCCTCTTGACCGTCGCTCGTGGGGATATTTTATGAATCTAGGCTTTAAGGCTGCCAATGGCCAATACGTCTGCATGCTCAGTGATGATTGCTTGGTGGTTCCTGGAGCAATTACGAATGGGATAGTTTATTTTTCCAGACTCAGAGAACAGGGACATAAGGTTGGGGCGCTTGCATTTTATTGGCGTGATTGGTCGAAGAGTGAATCATATCATGTTGGCTACACGCTTGGTGATAAGCTTTACGTTAATCATGGAATGTTTTTACGTTCTGCCTTGCAGGCGGTTGACTACATCGACGACGAGACGTTTTTCTTTTATAACGCCGATGGTGATCTGTGTCTAAAATTGTGGCAACAGGGATACGAAGTTTGTGTAAGCCCGCATTCATTTATCGAGCATTATCCACATGCAAATATTTCGGTTCGTTCAACCAATTATATTCGCTTTAAAAATGATCTAAAAAATTATTTAGCAAAATGGGAGGGTGTTTTTTATGACCGGAAAAAGAATAACTGCGGGCATATTGAAGAACGTGTATTCCATGATATAACCGCAACTGGTGATCTTTTTGCACCACTTCATCGAGAGGTGCTTCAAAAAAATCCGCAGATTACTAAACCGGTATCTCCGTTGCAGCATTATGGACGTTTGGTATCAGCAAAATTGAGCTCGGTAATACGTAAACTGGGGGCCTGAGCATTATCAAACACAAGGCATTTCTATAAAACGCTCTTCAGCTAAAAAAAGTGCAAGAACTTTCATGTCCGGATGAAAGTATCCTTGTTTGAAGATAAGTTCGATATCCGATATTTTATTTTCACTGCACTGATGAATAATTATTTGTTCGATATAAAAGTGCTTCTGCTCATACATCAAGTGCTCATCAGGCAGCATAGAGAATGTTACGAGATTGCGATTGCGTGATATAAATCTGAGCCCCTTGTTTGTTTTGTTCACTGCAATTAAATAGTGTGTTTCTTGATAAGTAAGATGAGTGGTAATGGTAAATCCTGCAAAAAAGTACAAAGGTTTGGCCTTACTTATATTGTAGAGTTGTAACGCCTAAACAAGCCCGGTAGCAATAAGTGGGCTTGGCGAATTAAATATAAAAAGCGGGGTGTCCAGATATTTCGTTCCTTGCATAGTTTTAAAAGTGCGTAAGGCCATGGTAACGTGTTGGGGCGTTTGCATGATAGCTCGCATACTACTCATTACACGTATCCCATTCATGCTGATGCAAAGGCATAGGACTGCATAAATACATCGACGTATAAAGGCTTGGCGAGTGATCGTTGAGAAATGTATAAGGACTGCCAGCCCAAGCGTGCACAGTGGTAATGTCTCATAAAAATAGCGATAGCCACCATAGGCGATGATAAGCAGCGGCCATAAGAGCGTTAAGATCGAGCAGAGACAAAAAAATAAAAGTTTTTTGTGGGTATTGGTTACGCATAATGTTGCAACAGTGACTATAAAGATAATTTTAATAATGCGGTAGATGAACAACACATTATGCATACAGAAAAATTCATAGGTTCCAAGCGCAAACCATTGTGACCAGAAAAAATCATACAAAAAAAATAAAAAATGCTTTGCCTGTGCACAAATATTGTGTGGTAGAGAAATAATGTTTGTGGGAAAGAGATTATGCTGGGTGCCGGCCAGATGCCAACAATTGAGTGTTCTCATGACTATATAGATACCCGCAATGGTACAACATCCGAGAATGAAACGTTTAACAGCGTGTGGTGATGATTGGTCGATGTGTAACCATAAAAAGTAGAGTGCAATCAATGGTAGAACGATAAAGGTTTCGCGCATCAAAAGACTTGCTAGGTACAAAAGATATGCGCTCAGCAGTATAAGTTTTTTTGAATGGTGCAGACTTTTGAGAAAAAGAAGTACTGCAAGAAGCATGAAGAGCAACGTGAATTGATGTTGTTGCATGTCGATTTTACCCAACCACCCATGGAGTAGGGGATGAAACGCAAAAAAGAGTGAACATATAAAAGAGAGCGGAAGATTGCTGGTGATCACGTGTATAACGTACATAACGAGCGTTGCGTTAAGGGCATGAACAGTGATTGCAGTAACGAAATATGCATAAGGTTGAAGCCCGAAAAAGGCAAATCGCAATGCGTCTACTATTTGCCAGAGAGGTCGATAGTACGTATTTATAGGTATCAGGTTTTCTGGCCGATCTAGAGAAAATGCAGGACAAGAATTGCACATATTGCCGTGAATAAAAAAATCAAGATAGTCTTTCAAGCCTACGGCTTGAGCCGCTCTAAAAATAATGCCATAGTCTTCACCATCAAAGAACCATTGTGGACAAAAAACGAGGTAGATGATGATGCTGCTCGTGGCGAGAAAAAGCGAGGAAATGAGTATTTTATTGTCGAACTTATGCATAAAAAATTGCAGCTTTCTCTTCGTCTTGAAATAGCGCAATAACCACAATGTCTCGATCAAAATATTCTTCTTCAAACTTTATAAAAAGATCGAATATTTTATTGTTCTCTGACCGATAAATGATGATGTTATCGAGGTAGAAGGGTATGAGAAAATGTTGGTTGGCCGCAATGATTGTTTTTGTGCAGATTGGGCTTGTGAGTGCTGGATCAAGTGCGAACCATGCATTGTGTGTATCCAGAGACTGAAAGCGGATCCCATTGCTTAGTTTTTCAATGTGTATAAACGATTGTGCTTGATCTGCGGTAATATTTTTATTAATAAAAAGGTTGCGCAAAAGATAAATAGGCCTGTCTTGATTGATATCAAATAAGCGAACTGCCTGCGTTATTCCACGTGCATAACTACTATTGAATATAAAAAGTGGTCTATGAACAAGCTTGTTATGAGCTATTTTTTTAAGTTGAATGAGCTCGTTCGTAAGTGTTTTGGGAATAATGGTAAGCATATTCGTGCTCCTGATTATATGCATGCCATTAACAAAAACGATAATAGTTAAAAATGCATATCCAAAAAATATGAAGAGTGAACTTATACGAACTGAAGAAAAATACACAAGGTATGCAAGGCATAGAACATAGAGCGGCAATACTTCATAAGACAATCTGAAGCCGAATTGGTAAGGAATGAGCGCATAAGGCCAAAGAAGTAAAAGTGTTGCGGCTACGATAGAAAAGATTGATTTTTTACGTGTGTTGGTAATAAAAAAAGTCATAAAAGTAATAATGATTATTGCTTTTATTAATCTGTACAGCCACCAAAGATGTAGCCCCCTAAAGAAATCGCAAGCGGTATGTGGAAATAACTGAAGCCAAAAAAGATCATAAAAAAACGAGTAGGCATTGGTTATTTTTGCACTAATAACCTGAAGCGTTTGATTGGCAAATGTTATCGGCGTTTCAAAAGGCATTGTAAGTACAAATGCAGTTACTCGTAATGCAAGATATAAAGCGATAATAGTAATAAAGCCGCCGCTCATTTTTAGCAAACTAATAAATTTATGATTTCTACCTTCGTTATGAAAAAGATATAGACCAAGAATGATGCAGGCAGGAAAAACAATAAAAGTTTCCTTAATAAGAAGACAGAGGAAGAATAATAAACATGATACTCCATAAAGATATGATTTTTTGAGAATGATCGATTTGATGAATGCAATTAAACAGAGAAAAATCAAAAGAAGTGCAAGTTGACTTTGTTGCGTATCAACCTTTCCGAACCATCCAAAAAGCATGGGATGAAATGCAAAAAGAAGCGAATAGAAAAATATAAAAATGTTATTGGGAAAGATAAAAGAGAGCAGATATGAAAGAAGTGAGGTATTTGTTGCATGTAAGATAATTATGAATAAAAAGTAAGCGTATGCATTAAGGCCAAAAAGATGATATTCAAAAAAATGCATCATGAGCGTTAGCGGCCGATAAAAGAAAAATTGAGCAGCAACGGGTATCCTAGAAGAAATAACCGCAGGCTCTGAAAGCATATTGACGTTTCCGTGTATTAAAAAGTCAAAAAAATCTTTAAGCGAGACACATTGTTTGGCGCGTAGAATGAGCCCAAAGTCTTCATCCATAAAAAACCATTGGGGGCAAAAAGTGAGATAGGTTATGGTGACGATGCTGAAAAGCAGCGCAGCTGTCACAAAAGATTTATGCTGCACAAAAAAATCTTTTATTCTGTTTATCATAATCTGTCTTTCAAGTGACCTCAAAATTTTGCGATGAAGCATTCCACTTTAAGAAAAGTGGCTTTTTATCCATTACGGTCTTGTCGATGCAAACGGTGAAATCCTGCTTGTTTTCTTGTGTCATAAAATAGATCTTGCTGGGATGGGTGATATGGCATGAAAAACCATCTGTAATTGGTGTAATGGTGGCAAAATTTTCATGATAATAATCGCTAATAACATTGCGCCATGATGTTGTAGTGACAATGTGTGCGCCAATTTGAACATATGCTGCCGATGGCGCTCTGTAAACAAGAGCTGCTGGTTGCTTGAGGATGACGCGTATGATATCGCACGGCTGATCGCCAAGTCCGTCCATGGGGTATGAAAGAAGATAGAGTGGGCGTGTTGTAATATCGGGAATTGTGGCGAGTCGATGAAGTGCTTGTGCGATGTTTGCCATTTTGCGTTCGCGATGACGTAGATTATCTATGGTAAGCAATATAAAGAATATAACGACGAGGCCAAGAAGTCCCCAGCTCCATTTTTTGAGGATTCCGAAATTGATTGGTGACCAACTGAAGCAACCAATAAAAAATAACAGTATGAACGGTAGTACTTCGTAAATATAACGAGGGCTGTAACATCCAACATATGCCGGCCAGAGCATCAATGCAGCACTTATCAAAAAAAATAATAAAAGTTTTTTACGTGTATTGATAACAAAAAGGCAGCCACATCCTGCCAGCGCCATGAAAAGAATCGTCCCGCGTACGAATGAATGTCCCCATGGTAACCATGAGAGCCAGAATGCGTCGTAAAGAAATACCATGAACTCGCTTAATTTTGCAGGTAACAGTGTTGTCCAGACAGGCGACTTTGCCGCAGAGAATTGTAGCGGGAAAAGTGAAGCCCTCATAAGCAAAAACAAACAACCAAGGCCCCAGAAAACAGCTGTTTTTTTAAGTGACTGCAGAATTGTTGTTTTGGTGAGATAAAGATAAGTTCCCACGGTCAGAATGGCGGGAAAGACAATTGATGATTCTCTGGTGAAAAGTGAAAAAGCAAACAAGCAACATGCGCTCAAATAGGCCCAAACTTTTTCTTTATCGAGATATCTTTTGTACAAAATGAGCACACCCAGTAAACATGCGACGCTAACGTAATAATGAAGATTGACGATAGCGCCAAAGCGATAGCCAATTTGCGGATGAAAAGCGAAAAGTAAGGCGCAGAGAAGTGCTGGTATAAGACCGGTAAGCCACGAAAAAATAATACATAAAAGGGCAGTATTAACCGCATGAAAAAAAACATTGCATAAAAAATATGCGTAGGCATTCAATCCAAAAATCCAATATTGGATTGCTAAGAAAATGAGATAGAAAGGGCGATAATAGGCTCCAAAAAAAGAAGGAACAATGTCGTGATAGTTGGGAATATTTGAAGGCCCTGGTGCTTGATTGATATGGCCATTGATAAAAAAATAAAAAAGATCACGCCATGTTGTGGTCACAAATCCTATATATACGCCACCAAAATCATCACAGCCGTTAAACCACCACTGAGTAAAGGGGATGCCCATCAAA
>JBAZHB010000041.1:0-11149 GCA_041652535.1 Candidatus Babeliales bacterium | reverse complement strand
AAAGTTAAACCCGCTTCGGCGACCGCGCTTGCCGTCATTGACGCTTATCATGACGTGCCCACCGCTGACGTAGCGACTAATTCTCAAATACGCGATGTAATCGGCAACAAATCCGACACTGTTGCTGGAACAAGCATCGTTGCGATTGCCAAGCAAATCAAAGCGCAAACCGACCTTATTCCCGCTGACCCCGCTGACCAAAGCGATGTGGAATCCGCCATTTCTACAAGCGAAGGTGTGGTGACTGGCGCAATTACGACAGCCCATTCCACGAGTGACGGTTTGCAAGCGGTTCCAACCGCTGACGCGGCAACTAACGCTAACGCCCGCGACGTCATCGGCAACAAGGATGACACCGTTGCAGGCACAAGCATCATGGCTAACGCCAAGAAAATTGATGCCAACCTCGGCGATCCCAGTGGCGACACGCTTGTTTCCATAACAGCTAAACTTGGCGACCCCGCCACGGACTTGGCGACGCAGATAGCATCTTTAGCGCCCGCGCCCACGTTTGATGCCAATACCATCGCAACCGCCTACGATAACAGCGGCGACCTTGAAGCTGCAACCAAAACCGTGACCGCCACGTCAAAGCCTGGGGTTGCGGATTACACTGACACCAACGTGCTTGCCTGCACAGCGCCCAAAATCACCGTGCGCAACATCGCGGTAAGATTGAGCGTCACCGTGGACAGCCTTTCAACCGATGCGGATTTGAACTACAGCATTGACATCGGCAGCGAAACCCCGCTTACGGGCGTCATCGAAAGCGACGGCGCGCACGTCCTCGTCCACAACGTTACGGTCACTGACCACACGGATTACGCGGGCATACTCGCGAGCATCTTTTTCTGGAAAACTGCGGAAGGCACAGGCGACACCGTGATTAGCGCGGTAACTTTAGAGTTGGCGTTCGGCGTCTGCGGGGCAACCCTCACCGAAGTCATCCGCCACGCATTCAACGGCATTGCGAGATCAGCAGGCACACTAAAGCGGATTGGAAGCGGCACGATTGATTTCAGCGACGGCGCGGACGTGGTCAACAACCTCGTGGCGCAGACTTACGCGGCAGCCAATGCGACTGATACTCAAATCGGCGCGGTAGCCAACGGTGCAATAGTTGCGGTGAGCGGCGAAACGTGCGTTGCGCTCAGCGTCAGTGAAGCCACAGACCTTGCCTACATAGAAAACTTTGGGATTTTCCTAAAGGAAAACTAATCCTTTAAAACCCCTTTTTTAGTCATCCGATTCAAAACCGCTGTAAACCTCTGGAACCCCGAATCCCCTCTCCCTTGCAATGTTTATCACTTAGGGCTATTCCACTGGGCAGACAGGTTTTGAGTCGGTTTCCTTTTTTTAATAATTGAATAAGCAATAAACGTCATTCCCTTTTCATTTTAAACAGTTAAACAAACATAATTAATTAAACGACGCTTTATAAAGGAAAGTGACGGTTACTACTATCATCAGGATTTGATAGGAAGATAACCGTTGGTCTTACTGAGCGTTGAAGCAAGAAACACCCTGTCACACGGCACCATAATGGACGTGTGGGAAATCGGTGGCAAACACCGCCAAATCATGCCGCCGTTCCCACCCTATTTGTATAGCTTACGCTCAGTAAGCAACAGCAAGATGCAACAGAAGCGTTTCCTCAGCGACATGAAAAGCCACAACGTGTGGAAACTTGAGTTCAACGATACCAACGAGCTTGAGCGCACGCGCAACGCCTACACCATTGAAGACAGGTTTCCGTTCAAGATGCGGGTGGCTATTGATGTAGGATACAAGTTTCCGAGTAATTATCCGTCGCTTCTTGGTTGGGACACCGAAACCATTACTACGGGACTTAGCCCCGACTCATCAACCGACACCATAATGAGCATCAGTGCGTGGAGTGCAAAACCGTCCGAGCGAGCATTCTTCTACGAGAAGAACAAGCCAAAAGAAACAATTCTCGAATTTCTTGAACACTGGAAATCTTGCGATCCCGATGTTCCTGTGGGCTTCAACGACCGCTTCTACGACTACCCCGTTTTAATGCAGAATTGCAAGCGATTCGGGATTCGATGCGAAATGGGAAGGGATGGTGGAATCCCCTACATACTAAAAAACGAATTTGAAAAACGCGGTCAAGGGCGAATTGAACACACGGTTTTACTTAACGGTCGAACGCCCTTTGATATCGACAAGGAAACCCGCAACGACTACGTGTTAACGATTAATGGATTAAAGAATCGTGGACTCAAAGAAGTCGCCCGTCACTTCAAATTGAATCCAGTCGAAGTGGATTATAACCTGATGCAGAGTTTAAGCTACAGTGAACTTGAAGAATACAACCTTTCCGACGCCCGTTGCACCTATGAACTTGGAGAAATCTATTTCCGTGGACTGTGGGAACTTGCCGATTACCTTGGAATCCCAGTGGATGCTATTATCACTCGAACCCCAAGCCACATCGGGAACATCGTGTTTGGACGCGCTTACAATGAAAAGGGCATCGTCTCTGACGGCGAAAACAAGATTCGTTTTCCCCAACTTTTCGGCGGCAAAAAAGCCAATCAAGGCGCTTTCGGCAAGTGCTACAAAACGGGTATTTTCGTGGAAGATGGTGAGTGGCGGATTGTCCACAAAGACTTCGTTTCCATGTATGTGAACATCCTACGCGCTACCAATGCAAGTCCAGAGAATACGCGGTTGGTTTCTGTTAAGTCCTACACTGGTAATTACGATTTCAAAATCGAAGGCGATAGGGCGATCGTTGAGATTCCAGAGTATCCCCATAATCCAGGGGATTTCCCGCCACGCCAAGTTACGGTTGAAATTGACTTGAGCGAAGATAGTGTTCTTCGCAAGATTCTTGATGACCTCTTTGCCAAGCGGGTTGTCGCTAAGGCTGATTGGAAACGCACTGGACTGCCTGAATACGAAAGCAGACAGAACGCCTTAAAATTGGTTGCAAATTCCCTTTGGGGATACCAGTCGATGGTTTGGAGTAAATACGGTTCAATCCTTGTCGGGATAGTTGACACGGGATTGGGGCGGTATTTAATCCAGAACGCCACCGAACTCGAATCCAAGTCGGGCAACATTCCGCTTCAAATTGCAACCGACGGTATTTGGGAATTACAAAAGAATCCTGTTGAATTTGACGCTTCAACCTGCCTACCAAGCGCTTTCAAAACCGATTTGTTACAGATGGACACCGAAGAATACCTCGGTTTAATTGTCATCGACGAAAAAAACCACATTTACCGCGACAAAGATGGCAAAACCGTGAAGCACGGTAGCACCATTCTTGGCAGAAGCATCCCCTACGTCGTGGACTATTTCATTGATGAATTAGCGGATTGCCTATTCAAAAAGCAAGACCCCGTGGATGTGATGCAATCTTGGAGCAAGAAGCGAATTCACAAATTCAATTTACGTGATTTCGTAAGCTATAAGACATTAAGTAAGCATCCCGATGATTACTCCGAGAAAACCATGTATGCCAACTTGATTGGCAAATTGAACAAAGCGGGCATCAAGGTGCGTTATGGTGAACGCATCAACTTTGTCAAAACGATACAGTACGGCTACACACCCACCGTTCTGTTCAAAGACGGCATGACGATTGACACTTCCTATTATCAAAGTTACTGTTGCGAAATCACCAGTAAAATCCTTGGCAAACCGTTCAAGGAACTAAAGAAGCATTTCGACGGTGACGTGCAATTGGAGATGTTTTGTGAATGATTGAAAATATCAAGAAAATGGTTGTAAGTCAAGCTACCGAGTTAAAGATACTGTCACCTACGGAAGCTGCTTATTTAGCTGGATTAATCGACGGTGAAGGTAGTTTCTTCATTGCTAAAATAAAACGCAAGACCAAAAATGGATTCACGTATACACCAACAATGGTTATCATTAACACTTCTAAAGTCATTATCGATTTATGCAACACATACGGTGGACACTATCAAGCGCAGGAATATACAGTTAATTGGAAAATCGTTCATCGTTGGTTTTTCTCACGTCGGTTAGTCGAGCACTATCTTCCACAAATTATGCCGTATTTACGAATTAAGCCTGAACAAGCTAAAGTTATGATGGAAGCTATAGCGATTCCTCGCGGAACAGGCTATGATTTAACCGATGAAGATTTTAAAAAATTGAATGATTGTCGCACTCGTTTAATGAAACTTAACGAGCGTGGTAAACGAAAAGGACGAAATGAATAACGGTGAAAACCATGACTGAAAACGTGAAAATCAAAGCATACTACTGTCACTCGTGGGCGTCCGAAGTTGACGGCGCAGCAAAATTGGTAGAGTTCCTGATTGGAAAGAACCTTCCAGGCTTGGAGTTGGTTAATCCGTTCAAGAAAGACTTGACCGAGCAGTGGCTAAGGAAACCTAACGATTTGGGTTTGGCGAAACAAATCGTGCGCACGGACTTGGAACTGATTAAGGAATGCGACATAGTGTTCGCTTATCTTCCTGATACCATCGGCAACGAAAAGTACACTGGAAGCTACGGCAGCGCAATGGAAGTTTTCTTCACGCGTTACGTTCTCGGCAAGCCGTGTTATGTGCTTGGTGAAGCGTCGCACCCGTGGCTTATGGGGCTTGAAGTGCGCCACGAAACCACGTTGGACGCCATGATTGACCGCTTGAAAACGGAGTTGAAACTTTAATGAAGTTTGCATTAGTAGGTGCACATTCAAGTGGCAAAACCACATGTCTTTGGAATGTAGGCGCTGAACTCAAGAAACGCGGAGTTAAAGATTTTACGCTTGTTCAAGAGGTTGCAAGAAGTTGCCCATATCCATTAAACGAAGGAGCAACTTTCGAAACTGACCTTTGGATATTATTAAAACAAGTCGAATCTGAAATGGACGCTCATCGCTTATGGAAACATGTAATTTGTGACCGATCTGTTTACGATGAAATGGTTTATTACAAAGCGACTGTTCCACGGGGCAAATCGGGAGTAAATGAATATTTCAGCAAAATCCACTTTTTACGGGGCATTATCGACAATTGGGCATCACTGTATCCTTATGACATTATTTTCTTATTTAGACCCCTTCAATTAGTCGATGATCCACAGCGTAGCAAAGATATTGGATGGCAGTATAAAATCGACAGTTTGTTCGAGGATGAACTAATTGGATTGCCAAATGTTATCGAGGTAAATCAATCTAACCGCGAAGAACGAAGCGAATTTGTTCTTGCTAAAATTATGGAGCGAATAAAGAATGAATAAAGTAATAGGTATATGCCTCACTGGAAAGGCGGGTTCTGGCAAATCCACAATCGCTGAGCAGCTCGCAAAGAATGACGGTTTCACGCGGATGTCCTTCGCGCAAAAAGTAAAGGACATCGCCCGCGACATCCTGATGCGTCCGATTGACAAGACTGATCTGCTTGACAGGGAGTTCTTGCAGAAGCTTGGCACTGACCTCGCCCGCAAGCGCGACCCCGACGTTTGGATAAAGCACTTCTTTACGGCATACGCTCAGTGGACTCGGTTCCTCAAGAATAGATTTGTGGTTGACGATTGCCGATTCAAGAATGAAGCCGACTTCCTGCGCGAACACGGTTTCGTGATAGTCCGCGTTGAAGGACGCGGCTACGACATGGGCGCACTGGGCGCGCACGCTTCTGAAACCGAGCTTGATGAAATAGCGGTGGATTTCGCGGTAGACAACGGCGGTGACATTATGGATACGGTGGCGCAACTAAAGTGGCAATTAAAGAAGTGGGGAGTGCAACTTTGAACGTTCTTGTGGCATGTGAATTCAGTGGTATAGTCCGTGAAGCGTTCCGCAAACGTGGACATAACGCCTGGAGTTGCGACCTATTACTAACCGAAATTTCGAGTCCATATCACATTCAGGATGACGTATTGAATAATCTTGATGAAAATTGGGATTTGATGATTGCACATCCAGATTGTACACATTTAGCCGTGTCAGGCGCTCGATGGTTCAAGAATAAAATCGAGGAACAACGTGGTGCAATCGAGTTTTTCATGAAACTTGTTAATGCGCCAATTTCAAAGATTTGCGTAGAAAATCCAGTTTCAATCATGTCAACCGTTTACCGCAAACCTGACCAAATAATTCAACCCTGGATGTTTGGTCACGGTGAAACCAAAGCTACATGCTTATGGCTAAAGAATCTACCAAAATTGCAACCAACAAAAATCGTTGATGGTAGAGTTCCAAGAGTTCATCATGAACCACCGTCACCTGACAGGTGGAAGAATCGTTCGCGTACCTATCAGGGAATAGCCGAAGCTATGGCTAACCAATGGGGTGTTGATTGACGACAGAGTTTTGCTTCTACTGTTTCGCCAATGACGGCAAGGAACTTTACAGCAAAATCATCCAGACGCTTGCGCAGTTCATGCCCGCTGACCAGTGGCGCTATAGCCTCACCAAAGTCGAGCAGGTGCAACAGGACAAGCCAAGCAAGAAAACGCCTGACGCTATCCTTTGGCAAATCACTGTGGAAGTGTATCCCGAAGGCTTGAAGAACGCGCTTGTTTGCGCTAAGATAATTCACGATAATGGAGTAGAGTAAAAATTGGATTTGCAACTCGAATTAAACAAGGAACTAAAACGCCTGCAAGAAAAGTACACTGAATGCCAGGAATACACTGTCGAATGGATGCCGTGCATTAAGCATGAACGGATGCCATTTAACAGGAACGCAGAACTCAACGGCGAAGTCAACAAGACCGAGCACAAGCTTATGATTTACTGTTCCGAATATACCGAAGCCATGCACTGCCTGCGCCACGAGTTTTTCGAGGCGTTCTTTGACGTGCTCGTGTCGCCATACGTGGACTTGTTCAACGAGATGGAACGGGGCTACCAAAATGCGTTCATGAAAACCAATTACAACATCAAGGAATCCTACATCGAAAAACAGGTTCGGCGCGAAGAAGCCGAATGTTCAGACTCTTCTAATTCACAACCCAGTGAAAAGAAGGTGACAAAGAATGATTGATAGAGAATACGAAAATTTGAAACGAGGAATCCAGTCGATTCTTGCAAGCGCACGCGAGGAACACGCTTCGATACTGCGCAAAGAGTTCATCGCCCAGCAGCCACGGCTCGACAACAACGTGGAGCAACGGATGATACTTGACGACTTAATCAAAGCGTACCTTGATTTGCAGTACGACTTGTATCCGATGCTTGAAGTGCTAAAGAAAACAAACCCGACACAGTACCTACGATGCTACAACATCGTTCTGAAAGTCAAGAATAGCGTCGGCGCAGACCTCAGCAGGCTTGGTCTAACGCTTCGACCGCAGGCTTACGTGCCAATGAAGGAACGTGAAACTTTTGACCCCAAAGCTGCCAAAAGTGCCCGCGAGAAAGCTAAGAACCTGATGGCTTCAATCAAGGAACAGGTTGATTCGCAAGATAAACAAAGGGATGACGTTGAAAGTGGAAATTGAGTCTGAACAAGAAGTTTACATCTATTTTTCTTTAGATGATGTCAAGCAAATGGCGAATCTCAAGAATGGTGAATCATTGAAAACAAGTAAAGGCTACCAAGTTTCAATGAACAACAACGAAATCGAAGTGGAAACCGTGCAACTCATTATCGTTGATGTTGATGGTAGCGACTTTGAACCGCAGTATAACGAGGGATATTGTTGATAGAAAACATTCTCAAGATGGCAGTTGAGGTTTCCGAAGAACGAAGTGATAAAATCATCGAATGGAAGGATACCCCAGGATTCAAGCCATTCCACGAGTTTTTCATCAAAGACGCAATCAAGCATCCCGCTAAAGCTAATCTCTACATGGTACGATGGATAATTGAACACTACACTAAACCAAACGATACAGTTTTAGATATGATGGCTGGAATAGGTTCAACAGGAATCATGGCTTCACTTCTTGGACGTAACGCTGTACTTGTGGAATACGAACAAAAATTCGTTGATATGATAGAACAAAACGTTAACCAACTTGTACTATCAGGTAGATCAAAAGGTAAAGTTGCTGTCGTTAAGGGTGATGCTCGTAAACTTGGTGAATTGCAGATTGATGCAATTGTTTCGAGTCCACCCTATTCTGACTGCAAAAAGAAAACTAAGAATCTCGAAGAAAATCTTTGCAAAATGGAAACCGATACTCGCAATGACACACACAATCGTCATACCGAAGGTAGACAGCGTGCTATTGAAAGTTTAATCAATGGTTATTCTGATGATTCCAATAATATTGGTAATTTACCTTATGGTAAAATTGATTCAATCGTTAGTAGTCCACCTTATTGTGGTGGAATAGATGGACGAGACAGAAGCAAAGAACCTCACTATGACGAAGAACGAGAACGAAAGTATGCGGGTGGATGCCGAAGTTCAATAATGAAACCGTATGGTAATGACGTTAACAATATTGGTACAATGAAACATGCGACCTATCTTGAAGCAATGCTCCAAGTTTACCGCGAATGCTTCAACGTTCTAAAACCCAACGGCTACATGGTTCTGATAACCAAGAACTTCATCCGCAATAAGCAAATCGTCCGTTTAGATTTGGACACGATTAAACTTTGTGAACAAGCGGGATTCATACTTGAAGATCGTTGGTATCGTAAGATGCAATCGTACTCATTTTGGGTGACACTTTACTACAAAAAGTATGGACTGCGAGTGGAATACGAAGACATTTTGGTTTTCCGCAAACCCTGTGGCATAGGAAATGTGGATGCGATTGTTTCTTCACCACCATACAGTACAGTCATTTCAAGTGGTAACCCCGAAAAGCGACGTGAACGATTAGCCAAAGCTGGCTATGATGCTGATTACTACATGGGTGGTAACGCTCGCAATCTCGAAATCAAGGGGTACAATGGTGAATACTGATGCGAACCAACGAATTAGCCCAGTTCTACAGCATCGGTAAAATCCGTGAAATGATTAAGGATGACATCTTAAGCGATATGGATATTCTTGATCTTGCCGCTTACAATCCTAATTTATTCTGTTACGTGCACCTAAAGTTGCCGTTTAAGCAGTTTTCACCGCTTCAAGAGCATGTCTTGGACACCTTTTATACGCCAGAAAAGTATTATCGGGAACTGTTGTTGGCCTGCGGGCGCAAGGCGTTCAAATCATTGGCGAGTGCGTGCCTGTTGCTGTTTGAAGTGTACCGCACGCTTGTCCTCGTGGATGACCCGCACGAGTATTACGGTTTGCCAAGCAAGAAGAAAATCTATTACCAGTTGCTTGCGTCCAACCGCGAGCAGGCGCAGGACATCAACTTTGATTACATCCGTAGCCTTGCGTCCACAAGCGACTATTTAAACGATAAAATCAAGAACTCAACCAACGACCAACTTGAGTTTGCCAAAGGATTAACGGTTAAAGTTTACAATTCGTCAGCGCGTAGTTGCCGAGGCGAATCGTCAGCCATCGTAGTGTTCGATGAGATTGCATGGTGGATTGACAACAGGGGCAACCTGTCGGGCGACGAAATATACTACGCTGTCATGCCCAACCTCAAAATCCTGAAACATGAGGGCAATCCAGCGGATAGTAAAAGCGTTTTGATTAGTTCGCCTGCGGGGCGGGCTGGGATATTCTACGAGTTGTTCCGTGGCGGAAACCACGAAATGACAATCGAGAGCACGCAGGAAGCGGGCAGCGAACCGTGGCGGTGCGTGTTCCAGTTACCAACGTGGAAACTTAACCCCAAAAACCAATTCAACTGCAAAACGTGCCCAACACACGAAACGCTTTCGCATGAGGACATTACGGCGGAACAGCGAAAGGTCTGCATGGCAACGTGCCAAATCTGCTCAAGCAACGACTTGCGCATCGACTTTCTCAAGAATCCAGAGCGCTTCGACCAAGAGTACGGCGCAATGTTTGTGGACACCATCAGCCCCGCTATCTCAAGAGACAAGATTGAACTTTGTGTCGTAAACGAGATGGGTGTTGACCCGCTTGGCACAGACAAGGATATTCCGCGAGTGTTATCGCTTGACCCCTCATTGACGGGCGACGCCTACGGTTTGGCGATGGGGCATCTCGACGATGAGAATATACTCAAAATCGACCTGCTAAAAGAATGGTATGCCTTCGACAAGAATCACCCCATTGACCTCAAGCTCGTGCAGAAGTATGTGGAAGACATCTACAACAACTACTACATTACCCACATAGTCCTCGACCAGTACCAATCCGCAAGCACTGTGCAGGCATTGCAGGACAAGGGCATTCCAGCCTATCTTTTGACGGACACGCAGAAACTCAACACGGAAGCCTACGAACGGTTGATTGCCAGAATCAACACTGAACCGCCAAAGTTCCACATTCCGAGATACTCGCCGTTCACGAAGAAACTGCTCAACGAGTTTTATTTCCTGCAACGGACAGTCAGCGGCAAGACGGTGAGGTACATGGCGGCAATCAACTCAAGTGACAACTTGACGGATTGTTGCGCGAGACTGTGCTACGTGTTGGAAAGGGAAGGAAACAGAAATTTCACGGTGGACAAACTATGATAGATTGCAACAACTGCATAAAAGAAATGAACACGCGAAACTGCAAGAATTGCAGCGCTAATCCAGTCAAGTACATCGTTAGCGTCAGCGTCATCTGCGATAAATCGTGCAGCCAGTACAGCGACCGCGAGTGGCTTGGTTGCAAACCCGTTACGGGCGATTGCGCAAGGGCTGACCGCGTGGTCACGGTTTTGACGGCGATGGGAGTTTTGAAAGAATGACCACCGTTGAGAACTGTTGGAGTTGCCCAAGATTCCTCAAGCAACAGCGCACGCCCGAAGGCTACAAGTTCTGTGTTTACTGCAACTTCCGCTTTGAAACAATCAGGCGCAATGGCTGCGACGCCGATGTCAATTCATACACATTTGAAACGGATGAGCGCATGATGGGGCTTTACAATCGGATGCAATACTGGAAAAGCGCACCATTCAAGTGCCCCGCGTGTAATTGCGTGGACTTTAGCGTTGACATCGAGCTGCGCGTGGTTCCCCAAATCGGGGTTTTTAAATCAACTCCGATTCGGCGCGCGGTCATTGTTTGCAAGCAATGCAACAAACGCTACTATCCAGACGACACGATGCGAAGCCACGATTTGAGTGAGGGAATAATGTGACGATAAGCTACGG
>JBAZHB010000040.1:0-11162 GCA_041652535.1 Candidatus Babeliales bacterium | reverse complement strand
AAGCCGTTCATTTTTCTGTTTGGTTGCCACAAATGCTACCGCTATTTGTCCAGCATCAGCATCATGCGTACCAATAACTGCAGCTTTAAAAACTGCTGGATGCATAAGCAAGATATTTTCAATTTCTGCAGGATAAATATTAAATCCCTTATGAATAATGACATCTTTGATGCGCCCATGGATCGAAAGCTTTCCGCGCGCATCCATCGATGCAACATCCCCCGTATTAAGCCACCCATCAACCAAAATTTGTTGTGTCAAATGGGGCGCCTGGTAATAACCAAGCATAACATTATCACCCTTCAGCCATAACGTCCCCAATGTATCAGGGCCGCAACCATTACCCGCATCATCGCGAATTTGGCATTCAATTCCCGTCAATGGGTAGCCGACAACAATGGTCGACGTGGTCGTATTTTCGACATTAACGGCAACCACCGGAGCAGCTTCTGACAGCCCATAGCCGGGACAAATTTTACGCCCATAAATAATCGCAAAGGCAGCGCTGATTTTTGCAGGAAGCATATCAGCACCACTAATAAAAAGTTTAACCGAAGCAAGTGGCGCTTTTTTCATGAGGCACAACAGGCCAAATAACGCTGGCATACCGAAAAATAGCGTTGGCTTTTTTTTCAGACCAGCAAGAATCATTGATCGATCAATGCGAGACACAATAATAACGCAAGCGCCAGCCATTACGGGGAGCCATAAACAGGTATTTTGTGCAAACACATGAAACAATGGCAATACACAAAAAATCCGTTCATTGGTCGACATATCAATAAGCGTAAACCGTGTATAATCTTGCAAGGCGTTAGTTATCACGTTGCGCGATGAAAGCATCACGCCTTTAGGCGTACCCGTTGTTCCTGAGGTATAAAGCAAGGCGCACAATTCATCATTATCAAGTTGATAAACTTCAGCGCGCTTCAGCTCATCATCAACGGTATCTGGCATCGGCGTTTGCCACTCAAAAATTTCATGGCTCAAAATAACCGGGCTGCATGACAACGCTTCTGAAACCAGCGCATCGCATGAACTTTTGTGCGTTGGCGAAACAATAATTACCGATGGCGCAGCATCATTAATAATATAGGCAAGTTCTTTGTGGTGCAGGAAAGTATTAAGCGGAACCACCACCGCACCACACTGCCATATAGCAAAATAAGCGACAAAGAATTCAGGCGAATTTTCGTACAGTAGTGCAACTTTATCACGCGGATTAACACCGTGACGTTGCAATACCGCGCTCAAGCGAACTGCGCGAAAGAAAAGTTCACGATAGGTCATCGTACGATCAGTTGCATCAAGTGCTCGATTATCAGGAAACAGGTCATATGCTCGTTTGAGCAAGGCTCCTGCGTACATTAGTTTGCCATCTACCGAGAACAGTTCTTTATACGTTTGAAAAATCCGCGCTTCATTCATGAGCTTCACTCAGCCTCAACAACCTCAATAACACTTACCGGGCAGTTATGCGCTGCTTCACGTATCGCATCGGCATGTTCCTGAAAAGAAACACCTTCTTTGACACGGCTCACGCCGCGAAGTTCAAAAACTTCGGGGCAAATAACCGCGCAAGCACCGCACGAAACGCATCCTGGCATAACCGTAACTTTGGTAATTCTCTTTTTCATAGCAGCACGTTACGTGTTTATTTTTTCTTTTTTTCTTCAATGGTGATTTCTTTGAGCGTAGTAAAAAGATCTACACCATCATCAGTTTTGCCATGGCAACCGCAGCATGAATCTTCTTCATCGCCACAATCATCACAATCGCCGCCGCAGCATCCACCATCTTCATCGCCCTCAAGCTCTTCTTCGCCCAAGATTGATTCAAGATAAAGTGCTACGTCTTTGGCACTGCCTTCATTCACTGCTTCACGAATATCGTTGACCAGTGTAACAAGGTTCTGACGTGAAATTTTGGATTCTTCTTCAACTTCTTTTTTAAATACAGCCGTCTCTTTAATATCTTCGGCATCATCAATCATTTGACTGACAAGCTCTTGTGCTTTTTTCTTATCTTGAATCTTGTCAATCTCATTCAGGGCGCGCAATTGTTCGCCCAGAAATTCGATGTCAGATTGTGTATCTTCTTTGACGCGTTCAATCTGTTGAGCAACTAACGTGCGAACTTTAGTCAATTCCTCAACTTCCTCGCGCTGGCCTTTTACCTTTTCAATTTTTTTCTCAACAACACCAAGAAGATCACCAAAAATATCAAGGCAATCTTTTTGTGCTTCTTTTTGTTTGCCGAGAAGAAAATCGGTTTGCTCAATAAGCATCTTCAACGTAACTACGTTTGACACGGTTGACCTTCCTTATCAAGATAAAAAATCTTTTTAATTACGATTAAAACATCAAAACAAGTTTATCATAAACCGTATCATTTTAATAATTTGCTCATCTGCACCGCAAAAATCGAATAATTGCCTCCCTGTGTTTAAATTATTGCTTTTTATGCGCCAACCTCAGTAGCCTTGCTTCAGTTTGTAATAAAATGCCACCTTAACAGAAAGGATTTTTTATGACGTTTGCACGTATCGCACGAACGTTGCCACTTCTTATGCTTACCCTTTTCCCCGCAGCGCATGCTATGAAGCCCACCAAAACTGCCGCATGGACTATTGTTACCTATGTTCAGGCGGACAACGATCTTGCACCTTTTGCAACCTACAACATCAATGATATGCAACTTGCCCCTCTTACCGATAACATCAACATGCTTGTGCAGTGGGATCAACCTAACAACAAAAAAACATGGCGTTATCGCATTGTTAAAGGCGGCCGCATTGAAAATGCATCACTCTCTGCTGAAATGGGAACTAATCCTGTCAAGGAATTAGTCGACATGATGAAGTGGGCAAAAACAAAATATGATGCCCAAAAGTTTGCGGTCATTTTGTGGAATCATGGAAGTGGCGTTCTTGATCGTCGCTCAAAGAGAATCAACCAGCTCAATTCAACGGCAACAACACACCCTTCACAACCAACATTACCATGGCTTGAAATTCCTGGCCTTTCGCTCAAAGATTCTCGTGGCATTCTCTATGACTACACTCAAAATACTTATGCCACCAACCAGGACCTTACAACGGCATTTTCACGTATACGCAATGAGGTTCTTAAGAAGAATGTTGATATCGTCGGTATGGATGCCTGTCTTATGGCCATGATTGAAGTAGGTCTTCAAATCGATGATTATGCTGATCTTTTGGTTGGATCACAGCAGGTTGAACCTGGTGAAGGCTGGGCCTACTCAGGATTTCTCAACGCATTATGTGCACAACCAAATGCAAGCCCTGCACAACTTGCAACCTATATCGTAGGAGCTTATGGCGCTTTTTATAAAAAAAATGGCGAAACTGATTTCACGCAATCTGCCATCAATCTTCATAAGCTTGAAACACTCAAGCAAAACATCGGGCTTATGATTGGAGCAGTTGCAGCCTGCAGAAAGGCCGACGCTCAAGCAACCAAATCAATGGTCGTTGCCGCACGCAAAGCGTCGCTTTCATTTGAAATAAGTGACTATATAGACCTCAATACTTTTTATACCGGACTCAAAAATCGCGCACAAACATTGCGCAACAACCAAGCAAAACTTTTACGTCCTAATGCTGCACTGATTAAGGCGCTTGATGCACTTATCAAAATAATCGACAGCGGTATGAGCATCATTGATGATGCCGTTCTTGCTAACGTTACCGGATCTGCCAAAGCTACGGCACAAGGAATTTCCATTTATTATCCGCTAGGGAGTGTTCATAACTCCTATCCTCGCACACAATTTGCTAAAACAACCCACTGGGTAGCTTTTATCAAGGAATACCGCTAAATATATAAATTTTTCCTTCTTACCAAGGGGTGGTACGCTCGTACCACCCGGCTTGTTTTTTCATAGCACGTCGTTAATATGGGGGCTGAAATTATTTCTACAAAGGAGCGTCATGACCCCACCCAAACAAGACGAAAAAATTCTGGTTATCCCACGCAATATTTTTTTTGCGCAAGGAATGTTTCAAGGATTCCTTCCCACCAAAGAGTTTCAACATTATCAAGATATGGTAATGCAGCATCAACTCTTTTTATGGCGATCATCGGTTGAAAATGATCCTTCGCACAAACAAATAATTCCCTATCTTGTTTTTGAGTACAACAATCTATTTTTTGTTATGCAACGCAAAAGCACTGCCAGCGAGGCACGACTTAAAAATAAATATTCATTGGGCATAGGGGGACATATTCGCCAAGAAGACATTACGCAAGCCTCACTCATCTCATGGGCGCAACGAGAATTTCATGAGGAAGTATCTTATACGGGCGACTTAACGGTACAAGCCATTGGACTCATCAATGATGACAGCAATGAAGTTGGCCAAGTACATCTTGGATTTGTATTTCTCATTCATGGTAACAATCCCAACATCTGCATCAGAGATGAACATAAAGACGGAAAACTTTTAACGATTGATCAGATACAAGAGTTGTATCCTGACTTAGAACAATGGAGCCAGTTAATTTTTGATTATTTAACAACTAATGTAACCGCTGGAAAGCACGATCATATGACAACTATGGCATGTAAATAAAGGAGCCTTTGTGACACATCAGATTTCTCAAGACACGCTTTCATTCCTTTCCTACCAAGCCCTCAATCTTCGTATCAACTCACTCCGCATGACTACACAATCAGGTTCAGGTCACCCAACATCCTGTCTTTCTGCAGCCGATATGATTGCCGTGCTTTTTTTCAAAACGCTACGCTACGATTATCAAAATCCTTCATATGCCAACAATGATCGGTTCATCCTTTCAAAAGGGCATGCCATTCCTGTCGTTTATGCAGCGCTTCATCAATTGGGCATAATCAGCGAACAAGATCTGCTTAATTTTCGGTCGATAGATTCAGTTCTTGAGGGACACCCAACGCCACGATTTGCCTATAATGAAGCTGCAACTGGCTCTCTTGGACAAGGGCTTTCGATTGGTCTTGGCATGGCCCTTAATGCCCGTTGCGAAAAACTTTCTTATCGCACGTACGTCATGCTCGGTGATGGAGAAATGGCAGAGGGATCGGTCTGGGAAGCTGCAGAACTTGCAGCCTATGAGAAAATCGACAACCTTGTCGTTCTGGCAGATTGTAACACCTTAGGACAATCAGGAGCTTCACTTCATCCCGCACATGCTGAACGTTTTGCAAAAAAATTTGAAGCGTTCGGATGGAATGCCATAGTTATTGATGGTCACGATCTTGAACAAATCAATGCCGCCCTTGAACAAGCAGCTACCATCACCGGCAAACCAACGGCAATAATTGCCAGAACTTTTAAAGGCTATGGCCTGAACACCGTTGAAAATAAAAGTGGCTATCATGGCAAGCCATTCACGCATGAAGAATTGCCCGCACAAATCGAAGCATTACAGCAACGTTTTAGCGCTGCTGCACATTACACCCCCATCGAAAAATTCAATGCCCCAGCGCCAGAAAAAATCGCCGTTCCTGATCGCAAGCAATCTTCATTAAACGTAGTGACACAACGCATCAGCGGAAAAATCTCAACCCGCAAAGCATTTGGATATGCACTTGAATCGCTGGGCAATAACACGGCCGTATGGGCACTTGATGCAGATGTCAAAAATTCAACCTACACCGAATTTTTTGGAGCAAAATATCCTGAGCGTTTTGTTGAATGTTTCATCGCCGAACAAAATATGGTAGGCATCGCAACTGGACTTGCACTGCGCGGCAAAATTCCATTTGCCTCAACCTTTGCCTGCTTTTTTACACGAGCGTATGACCAAATCCGTATGGCTGCCATAGGACAAGCTGCGGTGCGTTTGTGCGGCTCACACAGCGGCGTTTCGATTGGGCAAGATGGCCCTTCGCAAATGGGGCTTGAAGATGTTGCCATGATGCGCGCCATTCCACATTCAGTAGTTTTATGGCCAAGTGACGGCATCTCAACCTGCAAACTCGTTGAACAGATGGCGCACTACAACAATGGCGTTTCGTATATGAAAACAACGCGTGCTGACACTGCGGTACTTTATGATGCTTCTGAAACGTTTCCACTCGGTGGGTGCAAAGTATTACGTTCCTCAGCGCATGACATCGCTGCAATTGTAACGGTCGGCATCACGGTGCATGAAGCGCTTAAAGCATATGAAACGCTCAAGCAACAGAATATTAATGTTGCCGTTATCGATCTTTACAGCATCAAGCCACTTGATCGTGCAACGCTGCTTAAAATCGGCACCTCTGCCAATAAAACGATCATCACCATCGAAGATCATTATGCACAAGGCGGTCTTGGCGAAGCGGTAGTTAGCGAATTACGTAATACCGGTATTACAATTCATTCACGCGCAGTCAGCAAAATGCCTCGTTCAGGATCTCCTGAGGATTTGATGAAATTTGAAGGGATTGATGCAGCAAGTATTGTTGCGTTGGTTCAGAGTGTAACGAAGTAATACAGATTCGCGAAAATAATTAAAGAGCCCCGGCGTTTTTACGTGTCGGGGTTTATTCCACAAGATCCGGATCGTGAGGAAGCGTTCCTCCTAATTCACGCCAAACTCTATTAAATTTTGCACTCAATGTTTCGTACTTTTTGAGAAGCTTTTTTATATCGCCCTGAGCTTCATCAAGTGGCGAGAATCCACTAAAGTTTTTGATATCGGTTAGGCTTTTGCCATATGCATGCTTAAGAATCAACCTGGCCAGTTTTTGGTTTTTGTTTCTTACGGCGTGATGCAACGCCGTATCACCAAAGCGGGTATCTTGAATTTCAGGATTTGCACCAGCTGCAAAAAGAGCGTTGATAATATCAACGCTTGCATTGACCATCACTGCATACATAAGCGGCGTAACAGGAATAGAAATGGTATTGCCCAATCGATCTTGAAGATGTGTTGTGATGCTCCACGTATTGAGCGCCAATGGATCCGCTTTAAGCGCAGCCTGAAGCTCTTCAACATTATTATTATCAATCGCGTCTTTAATACCCGCTTGCAACCCAACGCACAATAACGTTGGAGCAAGAAAACATAAGCACCTGAAAGTACTTACAGCGTCACCACCATTTTTGAGCATTTTTTGCTTGCGAAATTATTGTGCACCACGATCGCGTAAAAACTTTATGCAACTCGCATTGTTAATTTTCACAGCAAGAGACAACGGCGTATTTCCTATACCATCTTGTGCATTAATATCAGCCCTATGATTCACAAGCAAATACAACGTACCAACACGTCCTTTTTCTATCGCAGCATGAATGGGATATCTAAAAATCACTTCACTCGTTGGTATATTTGGCTTAGCTCCAGCCATAATAAGCTGCCTAATAATTTTTAAAGACGCCCCTCGTTCAATTGCATTGTACAAAGCCGTCCAACCATTATCATCATAAGCGTTGATATCACCCTTTTGGTCAGCAGGAAGACTGAGCAACGTGTTTACCTTATTAAAATTATTCTCAGTCACTGCTTGAATCAGATCGCTTTCCCACTGCTTCTTTTGCTCCCCACTCGCCATTCCCCACACCTGCCCGCAGAAAAACGTGCCGGTTATGGTGATAAGAAGAGAAAGGGTACGAAGCGAGTAATTCATATTTTTTCCAATCAAAACTTTGTTTTATTTAAGAAATCTGCCGCATCTACCAGTAGCTACAGCTTCAGGATAATCGCCATTGTTATTAGGAATATCTTTTCGGGCACCCCAACTAACAAGGAGCTGTACCATCTGGCTATCCCCTTTTTTTGCTGCTATATGAAGAGGGGTATCGCCATAAGCATCTTGTACATTTATCTCATTTTCTAAAGTACCGGCAGCTTGTGCACCCATTAGTGCATTCTGAGCGCCATTATAATCACTCGACATCACTGCATCATATATAGGGCTAGAACTTGATTGATAATATGGCTGCCCATAATAAGCACTCAGGTTTTTACTCACAACCATCCCACCAACAAACACCACACCACACAGCAACAGACGTGTAAACGTATTCATAAGTACCCCTCTACTTACCTAGCTAACCGCTACAACCTGTCCAACGCTATTCATAGTTTATTTAATAATTTGACTAATAGTCAATTATTTAGATATAAAAAGCGGAAGTTTGGGGCGGTTTCTATTTGTTTAACAAACGTTATTGCATGAGTGCACAACACAGGGTTTGTTTTTCGAACGATCATGCACGAAGTGCAGATCGTGAGATAATCTCATATTTTGTCAGCCGTATCGCCGAGTTCGAACGCAGGCGTTCGTCTGTTTGAGGCGTAAGGAGATTCCAAAGAACGTAGTGCTTTGGTGCGGGGATTGACAAGGGTGTTCGCACTCAACGCCCTTGTCCCGGGTCAGAGGGGCGGGGCCCCTCAAGCTCACGTCAAAATGAGGGAGCTTCACTCCCTCAAACCCTGAGTTAAGGGCGCTCGCCTCCGCCTTCGCTTTTTTTTAGCTACGGCGGACATGCGCGCAACCTATCCACCGTAGCCACGTAGGGCGTAGGTGGGAACTCGCCAATATTGATGGCGCTATTAATCACGCTCGCGTTCTACGCTATGCGCAAGAACGCTCGAAAAAAATAACCACTATCCCCCGTTCAATTCCACCGTATCTGACACTCATGCAAAAACTTGTCGCACTACTCCACTAACCGCAACTCTTTATCATCATCAACCAGAATAACCACCTCACACCCAATACGCTTCTGACGCAAAAGGCTAAACACCTCATCAAAACTTTTTTCAGCGCCCTCAACAAAAAACTTACGTACATCTTGTGGCGTAACAAATGTCAGTAACTCCACAACTTCTGCAAGTAATGTTGCCACATCCTCGTGTCCACGCTGCGCCGCTAACGAAAATGCATAATCAATTTGCGCATACGTTCCATATTCAAGCAGCCGTCGCACCAGCACTGTATTACCAACCTCAGCCGCATACACCAACGCAGATTTACGCTCTTTATTGAGCGCATTGAAATTAATCTCCGCGCATTCTGCTAATAATTTGATCACCTTCAAATTGCCACGCCGCGTGGCAAGAATGACGGCGGTATTGCCCTGAGCATCGCAACAGTTTGGCGAAAAATCGCTTGAACCTTTTTGCAGCTCATATAACTTGAGCCACGTCGCAATATCGGTATCCTTGCCCAATGATGCTGCATCTAAAAAATTCTGCTGCGCCACCCCTACATCATAAATCATAGCGGCAAGATGGTGCGAAGCGCTCACCATTAATCCGAGCGCAAGAACTTTAATAATATTCTGAACAGCCCGCTTCATACTTCATCTTCCAATGTTTGTGAGTTGAACGCTACTAATAACATCTTGAGTAAACCACAGCGTAGATGCGACCGTGAAGTCTTTTACTGAAAAGCCAAAAGAACCGGCCGCAGCTTCCTCCGACCGGTTCTTTTGGCTTTTTTGAAAAAATCACTTTTTACCGTTTTTACTTTCTTGGTGACCTCTTTGGAGCCTTTCTCGTGGGAGCATGAGGGCCTGTTTTTTGCTTCTCAGCTGGCCGTGGCGCTAGCACTGGGCTTTGCTGTAAATCAGTAACAATTTGCCCATATGCCTTCTGCTTAGTACGTGCAAGTTCAAGAGTAGTGGGGCCTCCTATCTCTTCTTTATTATCTATTTTAATACCAGGGGCCGCTAGCAATCTTCCAACAACATCCGCATGGCCCCCTTTTACAGCAGCTCTCAACGGAGAATCAAACACCGCATACGCAAGGTTAACTACTTTATTAACATCTGCCCCAGCATCAAGAAGGAAATTTACCATATCAAGATTGCCCGTGTAAGCAGCATCATAAAGCGCCGTTTCAGAGCCCCATTCTGATCTAGCTTGATTGACACCTGTGGCATCAACAGGAACATGCTGGCTAAGGATCAAGCCTTTTACACCATCAAGAAAGCCGCCCGAAGCTCTCATAATAAGCTCGTTTTGCAGATCTTGCTGCACTTTTTTATCAGCAGCCTTCTTCGCATCATCATATCCAGGATATTTTTGAAGCAATTTTTTAATGCTTTCATACAAATCACTGCCATACGGAACACGATCAAAGCGCCAAGCAATTTGTTGCTGTTCACCCAACCAAAAAGAAAAGTCTGTATTTAACTTGCTGAATGCAGCCTTAAGAGGAGCAGTTTTAGCCTCTACTTCTTTTCCCGAAGCATCGCAAAATTCATCTGGGTTAATACTCCTCACGCCAAAATAGGCTAAGAAGTCTTTCAATGCTTTTTTTATTATTGCTTTGTGCTCTGACGACGCATTGGCATCCGCCAGATAAGCGCCCCAATTAGCTCCAGCCATCATGAGCATTATATAAATATTTTTAACCACTGACTCACTCTTGGAATAAATACCAAGATTTTTAAATGCCAAATCCTTAGCCTCTTGGTTGAGATAGGGAAGGAAGAGGGCCAAGGCGGCCTGATTTAAATTTCTTGCGGCAGACATGTACGCAGTAACTTGCAAAGGGCTTCCGTCTTTATTTTTTTCGTTTGGATCATATAGTCCAATACGGCGAGCAGATTCAGCATCAGAAACATTTGGCTTGCCCAGTAATGTTTTAATGCCTTCTACGCCAGTCACTTCATGACCTTGATAAACAACTTTGGCATTAATATCACGCGCCAACGCTCTCAGCCCACGTCGTATCGCTTCATCCGAGCTCACCTCTGACACCTTCATCGCCCCGCTCGTCCCCGCCATCACCGCCAGGGCAGCGAAAAGTCCGAACATTCTGGTCAAATGCATATCGATCTCCTTCCTTTTTCTTTTTTAACATTCACCAATCACGACTTTGTGTACACACTCATCAACATATGAAGATAATAAGCTTAGTAGCGTGGGACTCCACATGTATCGCAGACATTGCTCCCGGGTTGGTTAATAAGGGTGCAATTTTCACATGTCCACGGCCCTGGTTTTAGCGGGACAGGACGCTGGACTCCGCATAAACACGTGTTAACGTCAGCATTATTCAGGAGCGTACATCGTAGGCATACCCACCCATACTGCACCGGAGGTTTTTGCTCTTTTTCTTCTGACCCTTTTTCCTCAGAAAAATGACCGTGAGAATGGCTTTCACCGCCCGATTCCATGTGAAATAATTCAGTTCCGACTCCCGCACCAAATTCAAAAACT
>JBAZHB010000039.1:0-11954 GCA_041652535.1 Candidatus Babeliales bacterium | reverse complement strand
CCATTGTGGTCATCTTTAATGCCGAGTGTACGATGGGAATGATTCTCAAAAAGATAACGATATTTCATCTTGAGGCTAAGTTTAAGGTTGTGATTGAGCTTGCCCCAAACACGAGCACTGCCGCAGATATCTGCACCAAGGCCCCAGTGACGACCGTTACCAGCAATGGCTTCAAACATATACTCGCCGGTTTCTTTGTTGCCCGTTGGGATGGTTGTGGCGAGTGCAAGCGCAAAAAGATATTTTTCGCTGTTAACAAATTTATAGCCAAGGGCTACGTCGATATCAGCAACACCCGTGACTGAGTTTTTGAGTATTTTTGCTTTAGTGAGTGCAGTTTGAAGGTCGTGGCCGTGTGCGATGAGCCCTGCGTCCTCTAATGTAGCCGTTGGAATAGTATAATAGGTTCCTTCAAGATAACTTTTAAGATCAGCTTGCAGATCTGCGTCACTTGATGAAACGCTTAACTTCGGATCATTTTGAACATGCACGATAGGCAAATCTGCTTTAAGATAAAGGTCATTGAGCAGTATCCCAAGATTTTGGAAATAATCGATGCGTGCGCCGTAGATGGTTTGTTCTGGATCAAGCGAAACATTGGCTGAATAGCTGCGGTATTGTAGATCATAATCGTGAAGCAAATAATTGATATCCAGATCATCGGTTACATCTGACCAGGTAAATCTATCGTCTGGCTCAGTTTGTGTTATTGATGTGTGCAGTGTTACCGTGCTCTTATTCTTGAATAAAAAATATTTTGCCGTTTCATCACGATCATTTGATTGTTGGAAGAATGGTGTTACGGCAACGGTTGCTCCGTAGCGATCGTCAAGTTTTCGTGGAATTAAATCTTTGTAGGTGGTGATTTCCATCGGCAAATTAACGCCGACAGGGCGTGGCATTAAAAAAGTTCTATTGGTGTGATCGTGTGCGCTGATGGCGCCGGTGGCAAGAGCTGCGACCGCAAGACCTTGTAAAATATTCTTCATTTTCTCCCTCTCGTTGAAAAAAGTGCTGGATAAATCCTTCGTTGAATCGAGCGATGATTCGATATTTTCTCCGTCTTCTTTCTTATGATTGTTTTATATCTGACGGAATAAAACAACGAAAATTAGGTTAGCCAAGGAGGAGGGGGATGGCAATAGTTTATTGAGAAGACCCAGCCAACAAAAAAAGAGGGTCGGTTTTTCCGACCCTCTTCTGGAATTTCTAGAAGCGTGATGTTAGAACGTGACGCCCATCTTGTACCAGATGCTCCATTGCTCGAGAGCTGAGTTCTCGCTGGCAAATTCATACTTGCCACCGATGCCCATAAGCATTGGGACTTCCCATTTGCGGAATGTGTAGCTCAAGCCGCTGTAAATCGAGTTGGTGAATTGTGATGGAGTTTCGGCGACTGAGAGGTCAAGTGTTGAATCATCGACGTACCATAGACCTGATGCTGTGCCATCATCAATATAGGTATTTAACAAGTTACCTGAGACTGTTGCTGTGTTAAAGGCACGATCTGCAACAAAATAGGTTTGTGCAGCAAGATGATTTTTGAGGTGTACTGATTCAGCTTCTTTATAGTAGAGGTTATAGCCAAGATCAAAGCTGAAGCCACCATTGTTATACGTCATACCAAGAACGCCATCAAATTGGCTTCCTGGGGTGACATCAACGCGAAGTGTGGTGATGTTTGCTGCTGGAATTAACGAACGGTTTGCAACTATTTGTGGAATGTTTGCAACAGGCGCATTTGCTCTTCCCAGGAGCATATATTGGCTCCACTCATAGTTTTGAATTCCAAGTGTGCGGTTTTCAGAGTTTTCAAGCAAATAACGATATTTCATGCGCAAGAAGAACTTGAGGTTGTGTTTGATCTTGCCCCATGCGCGGATGGTGCCATAAAGATCGCCACCAATGCCCCAGTGATGTCCGTTGCCAGCAATTGGCTCAAACATATATTCGCCATTTGCTTTGTTACCGGTAGGGAATGTTGCACCAAGTGCAAGCCCAAGAAGATATTTCTCGGTGTTGATGAATTTGTAGCCGAGTGCTACATCAACATCGGCAACGCCGGATACTGAACGTTTGGCAATTTTGGCATGGGTGAGTTTTGATTGAAGGTTGTTGAGCGTAGTTTCAGCAACTTGCTCAAATGAGCCTTGCAGGTAATGCTCAATATTATCTCTAATCTGAGCAGCTGTTACATTTGCAGTTGCATGTGCAGATGCATGATCAACCAGCAGTTCGGGATCATTTTCAACATGAACGATAGGCGCATCAATTTTGAGATAAAGGTTCTTAAGGATTACTCCAAGATTTTGGTAGTAGTCCATACGAGCGCCATAAACTGTTTGCTCTGGATCAAGTGACACATTGACTTGATAAGGATACAAGTAATTCATGTTGTAATCATGATATAGGTAGTTAATATCTATATCATCGGAGATATGCGTGGTACCTCCAGCAGCAAGTGCAGCACTGTCTGTTTTTAATGTTATTGTGCTCTTGTTGTGAACCAAGAAATAATCAGCTGTGTCATTATGATCTGTTGATTGTTGGAAGAATGGTGTTATTGCAAATGTTGCACCGAACTTGCCGGATTCAAGTTTGCGTGGAATAAATTCCTCTTCAAATGAGGTGTGCTCCATAGGCAGATTAACGCCTTGCGCACGTGGCATTAAAAATGTTTTGTTGGTGTGATCGTGTGCTTGAGCAGCACCAGCAAATAAAACTGCAACTGCAAGCACTGGTAAAAGTTTCTTCATATACGTACCTCACATTGGGATTAATCTTGTGATTACTACATCACTGTTGAGTCGCGTAGATTCCTTTTTTCTGACGCCCTCCTTTCTTACATTTTTATGTATCGGCTAGCTGCCGATACGTTCCCAACCGTGCCTTTTTTAATGTGTCCTTCGTTATCTCTCCGCCTTTTTCAAAGATCATGCACCGGGTGCTTGTAACTAGAACAAACGATGGGACTATGTTAGCGAATATGACCGGGAGCCGCAAGTGTTTTGTATCTCGCGGCCAGTTTTGCGAGCTAGAGCGGCAAGAATGAGATATTGCTATCACAAAGAAAGAGGGCCGACGTGTGCCGACCCTCTTTCTTTGTGATCAAAATTGTACCATTAAAATCCGACGCCAATCTTGCCGTAGATGTTCCATTGTGTGAGTACCGAATTTTTTGATGCCCATTCATATTTGCCACCAAGGCCCAACATCAATGGTGAATCCCAATCTTTGAAGTTGTAGCCCAAGCCGGCATACAGTGAATTGGTGAATTGTGAAGGTGTTGAAGCTGCGTCAACATCAAGTGTGTCTTTGCTCAAAATAGCGGTCGTTCCAGCTGCAAGCCCTCCATCAGTAACGTCATTGATGCCGATGGTTATGGTGCTCGGGGTTGCTAGGTGATTGTTAATTGATGTGTTATACGAACGATTAGCAACGGCATACGCTCCAGCTTCAAATGCATCTTTCAAATGAACATGTTCATTCTCGCGAATGTAGGCATTGTAGCCAAGATCAAGATTGAAGCCGCCATTGTTGTAGGTGATACCCAAGATGCCATCAAATTGGCTTCCTGGCGTGACATCAACATTGAGTGTAGTGACATTTGCTGCAGGAATAAGGCTTGTTGCAACGTTTGCTGCTACGCCTGCTTGTACTAGAAGAAGATATGGTCCCCAGTTGTAACCTTTGATCCCAAGCGTACGACGTTCGCTGTTTTCAAAAAGATAACGATATTTCATTCTGCAGATCGCTTTAAAATTGTGATCAATATCGCCCCAGATGCGGCCACCAAGGTTCAAATCTGCGCCGAGTCCAAAATGTTTTCCGTTACCAACAATAGGCGTAAACATCTGAACGCCATCGGCTTCATTACCGGTTGGGATAGTAAGCCCAATAGCAATGGACCCGAAGTATTTTTCTTTGTTGAAGAACTTATAGCCAAGTGCCAGATCAATATCGGCAACGCCGGTATCAGATTGTTTGTCGCCAATTTTGGCATAAATCAATTTGATCTGTGAGTTGGTTATTGATCCGCCAGCATCTTGTGCGTATGCATAATCGCCGCGCAGATATTCAGCAAGCGTGGATTTGACGTTAGGATATACGGTTGGGCTATTAGTTGTGTTGCTTACCGATGGGCCTTTTTTGTTTTCGATGTGGACAATAGGAAGATTAATGGTCAAATAAAGACCGCGCAGAATTTTGTCCATGTTCTGATGATAATCGATGCGCACGCCATAAATTGTTTGTTCTGGATCGAGCGAAAAACTTGCAGCAGGTTGATGCCCAGGTGTGCCCCATGCATTGTCATGAAGCAAATAATTGATATCAATATCTGTTGCATTTGATGGATCGGTTGGAGCTGTTCCTGTTGTAAGTCTGATGGTGCTCTTGCGATTAATTAAAAAGTACTCAGCTATTTTTGAGTGATCACTTGATTGTTGAAAGAAAGGAACCAGCTGAAAGTTGCCGCCAAAGCGGTCTTCTTTTTCAAGCATAGTCAATTCGCCAAAGGTGGTTATTTCCATGGGCAGATTGACGCCTGCAGGACGTGGTAGCAAGAATGTTCTATTGGTGGTGTCTCCCGCTCGTACAGTACCCAAGATACATACGGCGATTAAAAGACTTTTGTAAATTTTGTTCATAGATTTTACCTCACATGAACCGAGTTAGACTTACCCCTTCTCTAATTTTTTTCACTTGTATACTCGGTAGATCCTCCTTTCTTGCATCTTGTATACCATATCGATGAGCATGATTCCTACCCCAATTATATATTTGAGGTTTTATAATTATTTTTGTGTTTTTGCAAGAAAATTGTACTTGTCGCACGGTATATTGATATGTACGAATCAAACACGTGTGGTACACTCGACGGAAATATATGTATCAGGAGATAATAACATGTTTGAAATCGCAATGGCATTTGCAGCGCTCCAACTTATTATCGAATCATTACCTATCAGTAGCTCTGGACATGTTCAGCTTTTGCAGTTTTTTTTAACACGCTGGGGATATTATACAACCGAAGGTTTATCAGAATCACTTGATCATGCGTTGCATGGTCCAACATTACTTATTCTTGCGATTTATTTTCGTGCACAATGGTGGCCACTTACCAAAGCAACATTAAAATCACTTAATTCGTATGTGCGTGCACGTTTCGTTATAACTGATCTGCCATTTTCTCAGCGCACACTATTGTTACTTGTTGCACGTATTGTTGGTATGGTGGCGATAGCAGATGCTCTTACGGCGCTTGGTTATTTTTTATTTCGAGATGCACTGCATGCATGGGTAGGTAGCAATGTTATGATACTTGCCATTGGCTTTACCGTGACTATGATGCTTTTGATGAGTTCACAATGGTGCAAAAAAAATGTTTGCCATCGTTTTATTTCTTATCCTATTGCCATGCTTCTTGGGATTGTTCAAGGAAGTGTTGCACTTTTCCCTGGCATTTCTCGTTTTGCGTGTACCGTTATGTGTGCACGATGGTGTGGCGTGAGCCCTCGCCGTTCGTTACAGTTTTCATTTTTGATGTTTGCGCCACTTATTATTGCAGCTTTTACCGTCAAAGGTATTCCAGTTCTCCTTCAGGTAATGTCGGTACAATGGTTTATGGTGCTTATTGGTTCAACGCTGATAGCCTATCCACTTTTTGTGGGTTCTTGTTGGCTTGCGTTGACTAACCGTTGGTGGTGGTTGAGTTATTATCTGATCGCGCCCATAACTGCCTGTATACTGCTCTATCATTGAACTTGATGCCGCTTCTTCTTTACACTATTCAATAGGAATTCAAAGAAAGGGGAGGCGGAGATGGTTAACCGTTCACAAGATTCATCATATCGTCGTGAAGTTGTAACGCTTGCTTATGCAACAATGGTGGCTTACGGCGCGCTTGCAATTTTTTCGTATAATGCACATGACAATACACTTTTTTATTTTTCGAGCACCGTTGGCGGGGTGACCAATTGGGCGGGAGCTCTTGGGGCCAATATCGCCGCAATACTCTTTTTTTTGTGGGGAACTGCTACCTATGTAATATGGGCTGCACTTCTTTTTCCCTTGTATCGTATGCTCAGAAAAACATCAGATGATTACGATGCGCGGCATCATGGGTGGTTATTGCTGGGCAGCGTTTTTGTTACGGCAACGATGTGTTCATTGTATGGAATTGCCGTTCCTGCAGGTGCTGCAGGTGGATTAATAGGAATGTACCTAGAACGAGTGATTGTTGCTGCAACGGGAAATATAGGAAGCCAGTTGCTTTTGTGGAGCATGCTGATGATGGGAATTATGCTTTTTATGCATGTTCCACTTTTTGCGTGGTGTACGCTATTACTGCAACGCGGTCGGGCATGGTGCAGCAATCTTTGGCATGCATTACGAGTACGTAAATCTGCAGACGTCGAATCGTGTGAAGGCGCAATTAAAATTGATACATTTGATGAGGGAATAGTAGCGGTCGAAGAAGCATCAGAAAGTAATGCGCCTGAAACGTCCAATACTCTTATTACTGATGATGAACGTGTGCGTTATGCTGCCTGTACGCTTCGCACGACATTATGTCATACCAAAATATTTCAAACGCCGGTAGTTGTACTGCCAAATTCTGTGCTGAGCCATAATATTTTTGCGTACGATGATGATCATGCCGATTCAAGTTTATATGAACATATTTTTGCTGCCGCGCGCGAGGGAAAAAAGACAGCTTCATTTCAATTGCCCGATGTTGCATTACTTAATGACATTGTGGCAACGCGAACGCAAGAATCAAGTGAACAACTCGAACGACGTGCGCGTAAAGTTGAAGAAAAACTTCAACATTTTGGCATCAACGGATCGGTGGTTGCTATCAAGCCTGGTCCCGTAGTGACTATGTTTGAATACAAACCTGAAATTGATAGCAAGATTAGTAAAATACTCGCGCTTGAAGATGATCTTGCGATGGCGCTTTCGGCACAGAGTATGCGCATTCTTGCGCCAATACCTGGCCGCAATGTTATTGGTTTTGAAATAGCCAACGAAGAACGTGAGGCGGTAAGTTTTGCGCGCCTTATCAAAAATGCTGCATTTGATAAAAGCGCTGCGCAATTGCCGGTTGCTTTGGGATTAGATCGAGCTGGCGAACCAGTAATCGAAGATTTAGCCAGCATGCCACATCTTTTGGTTGGTGGTGCAACCGGATCTGGTAAATCGGTAGGGCTTAATACCTTAGTCCTCAGTTTGTTGTACAAAAAAACGCCTGAAGAGCTCAAACTTATTCTTATCGATCCTAAGCGTTTGGAGTTTACCCCCTATGCCGATATCCCACATCTTCTTTTCCCTGTTGTTACCCAACCCGCACGCGCTGCGTTAGTGCTTGCATGGGTGGCGCATGAAATGGATACGCGTTATACCTCACTTGCGGCTGCCGGCGTGCGTAGTATTGCAGAATATAACAAGTTAACCGGTCCTGAGCATCGAGCAATGTCCTACATTGTGGTAATAATCGATGAGCTTGCTGATCTAATGATGGTTGCAGGTAAGGAGGTTGAGGCACATATTGTACGCATTGCGCAAATGGCGCGTGCTGCAGGAATTCACATGGTACTTGCAACACAACGACCATCGGTTGAAGTGGTAACCGGTCTTATCAAGGTTAATTTTCCGAGCAGAGTTGCTTTTAGGGTGTCTTCAAAGGTTGATTCGCGTACCATTCTTGATACGCAAGGTGCTGAAAAACTTTTGGGCCGTGGTGATATGTTGTGGATGCAGGCGTCATCCTCAGACCTTAAACGTGTACATGGTGCATTGGTGACTGATGGTGAGGTTGAGCGTGTTGTCGATCATTTACGCGATCAACAACAGGTTCAGTATGTGGAACTTGATGAAATCTCGCTTCGTACCAATCATGGAAGTATCGATGACATTGATGATGAACTTTACGATCAAGTTCGCACATTGATTAGTACGATGGATGAAATTTCAATTTCCATGATCCAGCGACATTATCGTATTGGATTTAATCGCTCAGCGCGATTGATTGAAAAGCTTGAGATGGATGGGCTCATTGCACCGGCGCAAGGAAGCAAGCCGCGTAAGGTCTTGCACGGTAAGGCTTGACAATTTGCCACCTGCGCGTAGGGTTAACCGCTATGAAGATAACTCAAGAATTTCTAACTAACGCACTTCCCTATGCCACGTTCTATTGCGGCGATACGCCTATGACCGACGCTTTATGGCAGACATATGAGCAGCATGTTGAAATAGGCGTTTCATTTGATAGCCGTACCATAACTGAACATGAACTTTTTGTACCGCTGCCCGGTTCAAATTGTGATGGCCATGATTTTATTGAAATGGCATTGCGTAGAGGGGCGTGCGGATCGTTAGTAAGTGCTCAATCCCTCATGCGTTATCAGGCATTGCCTACAGAATGCACAACGCACAAACTTTTTATTGTTGTTCCTGACGTACAAACAGCGCTGTGTGATCTTGCGCGAGCCTGGCGAAAGCGTTTTGTTTGCCCGGTAGTAGGGATTACCGGTTCATTAGGCAAAACATCAACCAAAGAAATGCTGCGCTCGATACTTAGTGCAATCGATAGTGATGCCTATGTTTCATTCAAGAATTACAACAATGTTTTGGGTGTTTCGTACAATTTGCTGCGCATTCCATCATCAGTTACGACAATTGTGCTTGAAATGGGCATTAATGACATTGGCGAAATGCGTCAACTGGTAGATCTTGTGCAACCGACAATAGGGGTTGTTACCTGTGTTGCCCATGTGCATACTGAGGGACTCGGAAATTCACTGATTGCTGTAGCGCGCGAAAAATGTGAAATCTTTTCACAATTTACCCAACACAACGTGGGCATTGTGTGTGGCGATCAGCCAAGCCTTGCCAAACGTTCCTATCCGCACAAAGTTGCCTTTTTCGGTGCACGTAAGCGCAATCAGGTGCATGCGCGCAATGTGCGTATCGTTGCTGGCTCAGATGGCCTTTTTATGACAGAATTTAACCTTCATTGGTTTGATCAAAAGGCTTTGGTGCGCATGCGTGGCAATCATCCAAGTATTGTACACAATGCCTTGGCAGCAAGTACCGTGGCATATTTTTTACATATTCCTCTGAATGCTGTTGTTGCAGGGCTTGAAGCTTATAGTGGAACAAAAAGCAGATTTGAAGTTAAAAAAATTAAATATAATCGAGGCATGATCCTTGATGATTGCTATAATGCCGGTCCCGAAAGTATGCGTGCTGCCTTGCAGGCTTTTGCGACATTTACAGCAACGGGTCTTAAAATTGCAGTCTTGGGTGATATGCTTGAATTGGGTCATCAAGAACTCCGCTGGCATCGTGCTATTGGAAGATTTATTGCCCGACGTATAAGCGCTGTTGATCGTCTTATTTTGGTGGGCAAGCGCGCTCATGTTATGCGTGAAGTTGTTCCATCGTCTCTTGTGTGTAATTGTGTTGATGATTGGCAGGCAGCTGCCCATGAACTTGAAAATCTACTTGAAGGTCAATCAGACGCCGTCATTCTTGTTAAAGCATCACACGGTATGCATCTTGATGAAATAGTCAAAATTCTTGCTGAGTAGGGCTCCTGCATCTTTTTTCCTCTGATTTACCAATCCTTGTTCTAGGTGGAAAAAAAAGGTAAGGTGAAAAGGTGAAAGGAGATCACATGAAAACCATCGAAAGCTTCGATAATCTTCTCGGACTTCCGCGAAAAATTTTGCATTATCATGGTGTTGATGGCCTCGCGCAAATGGTGTTGCACGAATTAGGTCATCATGGTTCATTTGGCATAACTAAAGCAACGTACCTTGTTGATAATCCAGATTTTGGATGCATGCGTGGCGTTGCCGGTTATCAGGATGATGAATGTGTGTTACACAAACCAGATCTTTGGCATGATCCATACGCTTTTGTTAAAGATATGCAAGATGCCAAATTCCATCGTGAAGTTGCCCGCTTTTCTCATACTAATTTAGCGCGCAATGATGCTGATGAAGTTGATGAGAAAGCGATTCGTGATGTGGGAAATATGTTAGGCATGAAAAATCCGTCGTGGGCTTTGTGGCCTATGCAACATGGCAATAGTGGGGTACTTCTTTTTGAGCACAACCAAGCTGCGGCTGCTGCACATCATCGTAAGGTGTTCGAGCAGTTTGTACCTTTGCTCAGTCTTTGCTAAATACCGTAATCTTTTGTGCACATCAACCAAAAGACCATTTTTTGGGGAGTTGGTGAGTTGGTTACTGCACGCAACGTTGTACTTGCTACCTTTGTTCCGTATAATGGCGACACTGCATCCTGATGCGTTGTGTAAGCCAACGATGTTTCAAGCCGTGCCAAACACGTCTTATTATGCATAAATACCCATCGATTTTCAGTTTCATGTACGACGACAATATCTGGCGCTACATGAAGTGCCCATTGCATGTCGATCTTATGAGCGATTGCATCATCTTTTCTTTTTTGCCAATCATATATTTCAAGAGTGTTCGATTGTGGTTTATACGTGACACGGCGATGGAGCTGTAGGGCTGTTGTTGCGTGGTAAAAATCTTGGAGCGTTATCACATTATTGTGCATCTGCGCCGGTTGCGCCGGTGGATGCGATTGTCGATTAAGCATAAAAAGATGCATATCATCGGGTGCGATGCTGGGAATGTACCACGTGTTATGTGCGGCAAAAGAACGAAAATAATTACGCTGAGTTGCGTTAGCGGTATAGCAATAAGTTCCCGGATCAACCAGAAGTTGGATGCCGTTAATACTCAGGGTGATGGAGAGCTGGTCGTTGTGGAAGTGGCCCGTTGGTTGGTGCGGCGTGTATGTTGGGTGGCGGAACGTAAGGTGGATGCGAGAATCTTTAATAATGCTTAGCCCAAAATGAGGGTAGGTGATCAAAGGACTATAACACGTTGATTTCGATTCCGTTCGTGCTGAGTTCCGGCCGTGTCCTTCGATACACGCTGAAGCGGCGTACTCAGGATGAACGGCCGGAGTATCGAAGCATGAACCCCAATAATTTCCTACTCTTCCTCCATCTTCGTCACCGATATGTACTAACCGTCCTGTTCGATCAGAACAATCACGTATAAATTGCTGCATAAGCATAAATTTTGTGCGCAGTGAGGTTGGTAGCAAAATGTCAGAATGATCGGCGAGTTTGATAAAAAGTTCGGTCAGTTCGGTAACAAGCTTATGATAATGTGTAGATCCTTCATAAGAGGTGCCATCAGGAAGCGTTTGATGTTTAAGCTGTTCAAAAATTTTATGTGCTGTTATGCATTGTGCACGATTATAACGTGCTACAAAACGTAGACAGGTACAGAGATAAAAATGGCCAACAAGATCCGCAAGATAATGATTGTTGGGCCGATCTGAAACTTCCCAATTGTGTTCAAGGTAATCGATGTGGTGCACAAGCAGCGTGCCATATGATGTCCAGAACGTTTCGGTAATACACGGCTCATGCTTAAAAAGATGCAGCGCACTTACCAAGTTTATTCCGCGAAGCGCTATTTCCATGGGATTAACCCAGTTAACACCGAACAAAAATGGGTTGTGTGTGGTCCAATCTTCTATATACGTTACAAAAGCTTGGGCATAGTGATAGGCGCGTTTGCCATCGTTGTTTAAGCGGGCATGCGCATACCCATACCCAAGGTCGCGACAGCACGTAAGCCGTGAAAGCTCCCACGGAACTTTAATATCCGGTTGAGGTAGTGATGGGTGAGAGGGAATAACGATGTCGCTATAAAAGGTGCTTTGCCATGCTGGAGGACTTTCTTGTTTGCAGGTAAAGTCCTGATGCCACCTAATATCTTGAGCAAAGGTGTGTGATTTGTGGCCTAGAATGGTAAAAGTTCTAGCAACTACGCGATCGGCTGCATGATAGGCATCTGGACGATGCTGGCTTTGTAAAAAATCAAAAGTATGCTCGT
>JBAZHB010000038.1:0-12206 GCA_041652535.1 Candidatus Babeliales bacterium | reverse complement strand
CACGGTTGTTTTATTCTTCTCGTTGCGTAAAATAAGCACCCTATTGATCTTCGAACACACATTGGAATAAGTTTGCTTACCTGAGGTTTTCTATGAAGAATATGACTAAATGTTTTCTTGTAACGCTTGCTCTTGTAGCTGGTTCTTTTCATTGTGGTGGGGCTATGCAAGCGACTTTATTCGATGATTTAGAAGCTGGTGATAGAGCAACAGCAGCTAAGCTTCTTACTGTAGATGGTATCAATGTTAATGCCCAGTCTTATTTCTTTGGCGCTACAGCTTTGATGCTCGCTTCGGCCCGTGGCTATACAGAAATTGTTCGTATGCTTTTAGCTATTAATGGCATCAAAGTCAACGCTCAGGATCGATATGGACACACAGCTTTGATGGATCTAGCAGGTGCACGAATAGCACCGAATAGAAGTTCATTATATCTGATGTGCGCAATAGCCTTAATTAAGGCAGGCGCAGATATTACCTTTAAAGATGGCCGCGGGAAAACGGCTCTTGATCTGGCACGGGAAAACGGCAACACCGAGATTGTTCAATTATTTGAACGTTATCTGGAAGCTATCCGCGATTGTGTAGCTGATGAATGGCGTGATGGGCTACCGGCAGGTGGACAACGTGATTGCCCTCTTGAAGTCATCAAAGAATACGTGATGCCGTTTTTGGATCCTGATCAGAAATAATATCGGTTTTTTATAATCCTTGAGGTTTTCTATGAAGAATATGACTAAATGTTTTTTTGTAACACTTGCTCTTATAGCTGGTTCTTTTCATTGCGGCTGGGCTATGCAAGCGCCTTTATCCGAGAATGAGCAGCGGTTAATAGCTGCTGCAAATAGCGGAGATAGTGAAACGGTAGCTAGACTTCTTAAGATAGGCGTCAACGTCAACGCTCTGGATCCATGGTTAAGTGATACGGCTTTGATGAAAGCTTCGACCCGTGGCCATACAGAAATTGTTCGTATGCTTCTTGCGGTAGATGGTATCAATGTTGACGCTCAGAATATATGGCCGGGCAATACAGCTTTAATGCAAGCTTCATACTGGGGTCATATAGACATTGTTCGCATACTTCTTGCTGCAAAAGCAGATGTTAACGCTAAGACTTTGTCACGCTATACAGCTTTGATGAAAGCTTCAAGCAAAGGCCACGCTGCAATTGTTCACATGCTTATTGCTGTTGATGGTATTAATGTCAACGCTTATAACGACTTGGGCAACACAGCTTTAATGGAAGTAGCAAGTGCATCAATGGAATCAGATAGAAGTTCATTATATCTGATGCGTGCAATAGACTTACTCAAGGCAGGTGCAGATATTACCCTGACAAATTACAATGGGAAAACAGCTCTTGATCTGGCACGAGAAAACGGCAATATCGAAATTGTTCAATTATTTGAACGTTATCTAGAAGCTATCCGTGATTGTGTAGCTGATGAATGGCGTGATGGGCTACCTTTAGGTGGACAACCTAACTGCCCTCTTGAAGTCATCAAAGAATACGTTATGCCTTTTTTGGATCCTGATCAGAAATAATAATCAGATTAACAAAGTGTGAAATCCACCGACCAAGCGTTGGTGGATTTCTTTTTTGACTTTCTCACAATTAAGATCTTACGAATTGATTGGCTCTGATTGCCCTTCGTTACGGCGTTTCTTAAGCCGCAACTCGCCACGATAAAAGATATAAAGACCAATAATCACAAATATCAAACTGATAACGTGGTACCACGTAACTGTTCCACCCATAAAAAGCCATTCATAAAGCATGCCAAAGCTGGGACATAAAAAGCCGGCAAAGGTTAAGAAGGTTATGGAATAACGGCGCAAAAGCCAGCCATACAGGTTATACACGGTAATATTGGCAACCAAGATGAGCAGCCCAACCCATCCTAAAAAAGGACCCCAAGCGGAGACAGGGTGTGCAAAACCGCCAACGCACGCAGCAAGTATCATGCTCAACGCGCCGCCAACAAACATCGCCACACCATTAATCATGCTCAGTGCATAATTTTTTGCCATAAGACGTTCAACTAAAAACCAGGCATAGGTTGCAGAGAGAACCGATCCCATCAGGCTTAATTCGGGTAACGAGATTTTTCCGAACTCCATTAATGACTCAGAACCGGTTGTTGACGCGGCAATTACCGGGATCAGACTGAGAAGACCAATAATAATACCAATAACCTTATGCAATGATAGACGTTCACGCAAAATGAAATAGCTTAAGATGGCGGCTACAAAAGGAGTTGCTGCATAAATTAACGTAGTTTTGAGCGCCGTAACATACTGCAAAGCCCAAAACTCAAGCGTGAATGCAAAGAAGATATGAAACAACGCCGTTTTAAAGAAAAGTCCATAATCTGAACGATGAATGGTATATCCCGAGCGTTTAAAAAAATATTGATAGCCCAATAAGAAGGTTCCTGCAAGCAGCATACGGAATCCAATTAAAAAACAGGGATGTGCGTAACCTACTGCGTTTTTGGCGATGGGAAAGGTTAATGCAAGCAATGCATACAAAACAACTACAAGAATCATAAAATCTCCTTATATATGCGATGAACGACGGTATCTGTAATAGCAGTAGATGGCTGCAAAAAAGAGTGGTAGATAAATAAGCATCAGTGCAAGCCACAATGCAATTTCTTGCGCCTGAGCACCCGCAAGAAGAACATACGAACAAATATATACCAAACCGCATACAACGACATTTGCCACCAATGACGTTATTCCCAATGCTCCGGCACTAAAAAATACGAGCAAGGGTGCCATAAATTGCCACAATGATTGTCCAACGCGCTTGTGAAATTCGATATATGCTTCACGTTCAGTTTTCCACGATGCAAGCAACTTATCCCACGTAAAAAACTTAAAATTTGAAAGCTGCGGTTTATGCTTTTCAGCATCAATAAAACGCTGAAAATCAATCTCGGTTTGCTGAAAGGTTGCTGTATGAAAATGGCCCCCTTTGAATGTGTACATTGATCCATTTTGCAAAAAGAGGCGGTCACGTTTCATCCACCCGCGATCAGCAGTAAAAAAGTAACGCTCATTTTTTTCACGCGATGGAATAAAAATTAAAAAAAGCTGCGTAAATATTGGATTATCAGCATCGTGCTGATCTTTGTTACGGAAGAAAAAAGTAAGCGAAGAAAATGGCGTATGAAATTTATTAGGCTCTAACGTCAAAAGCCGTTCTTGTGCCGCTTTGATAAGAAGCTGCTTCCCCTTCTGATAACTCTGCGGAGCTAATTGAAAAGCTAGAAGAACATACGCAAGCGTAATAATAAATGAAAACGCAACAATTGTTCTTACCAGCGCCTGCCGTGCGTTTTTAAAAAATGAAAGCACTAAAACTTCTTGATGGACAACCAATTGCGAGCGTATCGTTGCAACTGCCATTGATGCTGAAAGAGGTAATGAAAATAGTGTCATAAGTGGCAGCATCGTCAATACCAACAACGGAATGGTTCCTGCATCTGCTATAAAAGGAAGACGCAAGAAAAGATTGCAGGACGCAAAAACGCCGGTAAGCACCGCAAAAAAAACAAACCATTGCTGAAAAAAAAGACGTAAAAAATAACTAATAAGCATAATGATAGTAACTTTTGAGGGGCTCACGAATGAGCCCCTTGATATTTCGACTAATAGTTTACTGCGGGATATCGCCGCCTGCTGCAGTTATTTCTTCATCAACAATATACACGCGCTCGATTTTAACTGCTTTTCCTGTTGTCGTATCAACATCAACCCACATACCTGAAAAGACAAGCGGGCCTTGTAATTCAACAACAAACTTGCCCATGCGCGGGTGATAAAGAAACTTCTGCAAGACTTCAGTTTGCTGCATGCCAATAATAGAGTTACGGGCACAACAACTCCCTACATCGGTAATAAAACCGGTCCCCTGTGACAAGATTCTTTCATCAACAGTTTGCACATGCGTATGCGTACCATACACACACGAAACCTTGCCATCCAAGAACGCCCCCATTGCATTTTTCTCGGAGGTTGCCTCGGCATGAAAATCAACCAAGATGATATTAGTTTTGGTGCTAATGAAGGTAAGCAACGATTCAACTGCTCTAAAAGGGCAATCAAGCATATCACGCACAAAAACACGGCCATGTAAATTAATAACGGCAACGGTAAAACCATTGACCGTACATAAAGCATAGCCTTTACCAGGGCATCCCGATGGATAGTTTGCAGGACGCGTTATATCATCACGCTCATTAAGCGCCGTGTAAATATCACGCTGCTCCCACACATGGTTACCTGTGGTAACAACGGAGGCTCCATTATGCTTGAAAAAATCGATAATTTTAGGCGTAAGCCCTTTACCATTTTTTGCAGCATTTTCACCGTTAACAATAACAGCATCAATAGAATATTTCTGTTTTATGCGCGGAATCCATCGCTGAAATACAGCCACACCCGGTTGCCCAACAATATCGCCAACACATAAAAAACGTAATGTCTGTGCCATAGTTACATCCACTAACGAGCCGCCTGAATAAAGCGTTTTTCCCTAATGACATTAACCTTAATCTCGCCAGGAAATGCCATCTCTTCTTCAACGCGTTTGGCAAGCTCAGTAGCAAGTAATTCTGCTTTCTGATCATCAAGGCGATCTTCATCAACAATAACACGAATTTCGCGACCAGCCTGTAACGCGTAGGCTTTTTTGACGCCCTCAAAGCTATTAGCTATCTCTTCGAGCTGTTCAAGGCGTTTAATATAGGTTGAAAGAGTTTCTTTACGTGCACCTGGACGAGATGCGGAAATTGCATCGGCTACGTGAACAATAATGCCATAAATACTTGCCGGAGGAACTTCTTCATGATGGCTTGCAATAGAATTGACAACAATAGGATCTTCGCCATGTTCACGGGCAAAATCGGCACCAACAAGCGCATGCGGACCATCAACTTCAGCAGAAATTGCTTTACCGATATCATGGAGCAAGCCACAACGAGCAGCAAGATCACCATCAAAACCAAGCTCATGCGCTATCATGCGTGCAAAATAGGCAACTTCTTTGCTATGAACCAAATTGTTTTGAGTATAGCTTGCTCTGAAATGCAGTCTGCCCAACAATTTGATAACTTCCTGGTGCATGCCACGAAACCCAAATTCAAGAACCGTTTGTTGACCTATTTCAAAAATACTCTGATCAAGCTCTTCTTCACATTTGGCAACAGTTTCTTCGATGCGTGTTGGGTTGATACGACCATCCTGAATCAACTTGCCAAGTGCTCGTTTAGCAACTTCACGACGAATAGGATTAAAGCCAGAAATAGTAATAACTTCAGGCGTATCACCAATGACAAATTCCATACCGGTTGCCATCTCAAGAGCCTTGATATTACGCCCCTCTTTACCAATAATTCGTCCCTTCATTTCCTCATTGGGCAGATGCACAATACTTGAGGAATGGAGCGTAACCGTATCAGCAAGATGCCGCTGCATAGCAGCGCATAAAATTTCGACCGCTTTATCTTTGGCGGTTTCACGAGCTTCTTCTTCGATTTTGGCAAGCAATTTTTGATTGACGAGCTTGACCTCTTTTTCCAACGATTCAAGAAGAATCCGTTTTGCCTCATCCTGTTTCATATTGCTCAGACGCTCAAGCTTGATAACAAACTCTTCATAGATCTTTTTGAGCCTGATTTCATCGTTATTAAGCATATCAAGACGTTTGGCAAGCTCACGCTCCTTTTGCTGAAGATCTTTGCGCAAATCATCAAGCAAAACTTCGCGTTGATCGAGCATATCCTGTTTTTTTTGCGATTTACTTTGAAGCTGTTGCAGCTCAATTTTTGCTCGTTTGATCTCAAGATCAAGCTCATTACGTTTGCGCCCGATTTCATTTTTGAGATCGTTCATGGCATCACGACGTTCACGCTCGACTTCTTCGCGAGCAAGACGCATCTGCGCAAGCGCCTCTGTTTTAGCGTAAAAGAGTTGACGTTTGCGATTATAGAAAAAGAACAGTGTTACCAGAGCACCCGTCAAAGCCCCCAACGCTGCACTCATTGCAAGCATTGTCATTGTATTTCTTTCGTTTAACGTACTAAAAAATAAAATGATCATCGGCGCTGTAAACGCCGTGATCAATACTTCAAAAAAATGTTATGGAAATAAGAAAAGATGCGAGAGGTATAAAGCCTCTGTCACGCCCGATGCGAATTGATAAAGAGTCTCGCCCTGCTCTACTCCGCTATGCTGGAGTATCAAGAACCGTGATGAGGCGCTCGACGCGCGCATCATACGATTGAAGTAATCGCTTGTTGCGAACAAGCTCAGTAGCAAGTTGCAAAGCAATTGCTAACGTTGCTTTTTGTTCTTCCCCCGGAGGTAGTTTACCTACCTTATCCCGAAGTAGCCCATCAAGAAGTTGAGCCGCGTTTTGTACATCCGTTTCATCTTCATCGGTCGCAATTGAATACTGCTTACCGTTTATAGTAATCCGTATGTGCTTTTGCATAGTCTTATCAGCCAGCATTACTTTCAAGGGTATTAATACTCTTCAATAGTGCTTCGATACTGTTTACAATCGCTGCCTTTTCCTGCTCAAGCGACTGCGATGCTTGCGCTTCTTTGCTCAGGGAGCTTTCATAGTGTTTATTTTTTTCACGCAGCTGCTCAATCTCTTTGGTCAAGGCGCTAAGGCGTGTTTGCAGCTCCTGATTACGTTGAATCAGGCGAAGAACTTTTTGTTCAAGCTCTTCCAAATACCTCATTGCTCTTTCCTCTTTTCCTTTATAACCAAACTATTGACCGCATTTTCCTTTTAAGGTTAGCGGCTGGTAATGTCAAAAATCAAGATTTTTATTTTGCTGCTGGAGTAACAAGCTTGGCAAGCTGAGCAAATGCAGCTGGGTCAACGATTGCCATCTGACTGAGCATTTTTCGGTTAAGCACCACATCGGCTTTTTTGAGCCCATGCATAAATTTGGCATAATTAAGATTGCTGAGCCTGCATGCAGCATTGATACGCATGATAAAAAGACCGCGAAATTCGCGTTTTTTAAGCTTGCGACCAATGTAAGCGAAGCGCATTGCGCGCATCAATGTTTCATTAGCACGTTTGAAAACGTTGCCACGTTGGCCCCAAAAGCCCTTGGTTTGTTTAAGAAGACGTTTATGACGTCTTTTGGTAATAACACCGCGTTTAATTCTACTCATGTTGCATCCTTAGCAGATAGTTTAATATGGCATCAATGATTCAATTTTATCGCACAACGTCGCATCAATGTAACGGCCCTTACGAAGGCTACGTACATTTTTATGAGCCTTAGCCCATGAATGATGACGTCTAAATGCTGCTGAACGTTTGAGCAGCCCTGATGCCGTTTTTTTAAATCTTTTCTTGCATGAAGAGTGTGTTTTAACTTTAGGCATTGCTATTTTCCCTTAACATAAAATATCTTTGACCACAAAACGCCACCGCGTGCCTCTTTTTCTTCGGCCAACGCTCCGATGTTACGTGTGGTCAGATCATTGATGATGCGTACAAAAAACTTTCTTCCCGTCTCTTCGGCGGTTGCCATCTCGCGTCCGCGAAATTGCAGGGTAAATTTCACTTTGTTGCCATCCTTAAAGAATTGCTCCGCCTGATTGAGTTTGGTCTTATAATCCTGATCCCCAATATGTGGACGCATCTTAAGCTCTTTAACAACTATGACTTTTTGATGCTTTTTAGCATCGCCAAGCTGCTTCTTTTTAGTGTACAAAAACTTGCCAAAGTCCATCATTTTGACGACCGGAACATTATCCTTTTCGCCAACCTGAACCAAATCAAGTCCAAGTTCTTCAGCACGAGCAAGTGCCTGAAATTTGGGAATAACCCCCAAGCTTTGCCCCTCATGATCAATAACCATGATACGATCAGCACGAATGCGCTCGTTTACCGAATACTTCAATGCTTCTGGAGTATTTTTCTCTTTTACAGTCTTATTATTATTCACCCTCTAATCCCTGTTTAACCGGCTGCGTTATCTTTTCACGAACAGCCGCATACAGTTTATTAAAAAACTTCTCGTCTTCTTTAAGCTTCTTCAGACAGTTGTCACGTCCTTGAGCAAGCTTCTCATCGCCAAAGACAAACCAAGCTCCGGTTTGCTGAACAACGTTGTGAGCAATCGCTGCATCAAGCAAATCAAGCTCTTTGCTAATACCCTCGCCAAAAAGAAGATCGACTTCAACTCTTCTGAATGGTGGCGCAACTTTGTTCTTTGCAACCTTAACAACAATGCGATTACCAATTGCCCTGTCATTTTTCTTAAGAGTCGCAACACGACGAATCTCAAGTCGTATAGATGCATAAAACTTCAATGCGTTACCACCGGTTGTTGTTTCGTGATCACCGAAAGGCATAGAATTAATTTTGCTACGAATTTGATTGATGAACATCAAAACCGTCTTCGATTTATGCACGACCGGCGTCAATTTACGTAACGCCTGGGACATCAGACGAGCCTGGAGTCCAACGTGCACATCTCCCATGTCGCCTTCAAGTTCTGCCTTAGGAACAAGGGCGGCAACAGAGTCAACTATAATAAGATCAACCGCTCCAGACCGTACCAACATTTCGGCAATATCAAGAGCCTGTTCACCATAATCAGGTTGAGAAATGATAAGATCATTAATATTGATACCAATACCTGCGGCATACGTAGGGTCAAGTGCATGTTCGGCATCGATAAACGCACAGACGCCACCATTTTTTTGGACTTGGGCAATAGCATGAAGCGCAACGGTTGTTTTACCAGATGCTTCAGGTCCATAAACCTCAATTATCCTACCACGAGGAAAACCACCAACCCCCAAAGCCTGGTCAATCAAAATTGATCCAGTTGAGATGGTATCATACTTACAATCAGCTTTTTGTCCCAAGAGCATAACCGAACCTTTGCCAAACTGCTTGTCAATTTGGGCAAGTGCTACCTCAAGGGCTTTATTTCGTTCTGCAGATGTCTTAAATGCAAATTCTTCCATGTACTAATCTTCCGAGGTTGCATCAACCTCAATATGCCGTAATTTCATTATTTCAGAGTCTGTTTCTATTTTAGCATTTCTATACAATGAAGCAATAAACGCAGTAAGACAGCGTGTATTTTCTTTATATTTCTCTTGTTTAATTATTTTTTCGGCTTCGGTCGCAAAGGTGGCACCGGTTACCGGGCTCATGCTATGGAGCATAACCAAGCGAAGGGTATGGGGTTCATCAATCTCAAGGACCTGGGCTGGGTCGGTAAGAGCAAAAAACTTACTACTCAAGGCCGCCCCCTCTTTCCCAAGCTCTGCTATAGGCTTTTGAGGGTCGGTCTTCTGGGTGATAACAACTTTGCCACCCCGTTCGCGGGCAACCTCTTCAAGCGTAGCCTTTTTTGCCAACAGACGTGTACGCATGTTCTTAAGTGTCGTACGTGCTAGGGTATCAGCCTGGTCGGCATAGTAATCACCCATTACCTCATCTCTGATCTGAGCAAGAGAAGGAGTAAAGCTTTTTTCAACGCCCTGAGGTTGATAGAGGACAAAAAAGTCATCATGGGCAAAGTATCCAAGATTGCGTTGACGTTTTTGAGGGGAAAAAAGTTGTTGAGCCAATTTTCCGGTCAATTCCTCTTTTTTGGTCTCAGCTTCAAAAAGCCACCCGGTTTCTTTGGCCTGCAACCCCTGTTGGGCTACAAAACGGTCAAGAGCCTGGGTGTCTTCGCGTACGGCGTGAATAAGTTGCTCCAAGTCAGCGCGCACGGAAGCGAGTGATCTTTTGGCACGGAGTTGCTGGGCGATATCATTTTTTACTGCTTCGAATGGTTTTTCGGTCGCGGCAACGCGTTGGGCCATCTGAATAATCTCATAACCATGTTTGGTCTTAGTTATGGGAGAAATTTCACCATCATTACGAAGGCGGAAGGCCGCTCGTTCAAAATCAGCATCATAGGTGCCATGACTAAAGAGTTCGGTCATTCCACCAGTGGCAGCGGTCTTGATATCCTGTGAATATTTTTTGGCGAGAGCGGAAAAGTCAGTTGGCCTCTGGGTAACTTGCTTATAAATATTTTCGGCCTGCTCTTTTGAGGTGGTAATCAAAATATGGCGTACTTTGATCTTAGGTGCAATGCGATAGAGACGGCTTTTATTTTTTTCATAAAACCCACGCAACGCTTGTTCGTCAAGCTCAATTTTTTGTGCATAACGTGCCGGAGAAATTAACCAATAGCGCGCTTTGCGCTTTTCGCCAACTTCGTACCACGATTTATTGGTCAAATAAAATTTTTCGAGTGCAGCATTATCAACCGGGTTCTTTTTAACCTCAGCCATAAATGAGCTCATCGGAAATTCAACAAGAGCAAAACTCTTTACGCAACGCGTTGTATCAAAAATTTCTTGAGCTACAAAGCGAGGGACATATACGGTACCCTCAACAAAATTTTGCATGATGTCGCGTTTGAATGCTTCGCGTTTAAATTTTTCATACATCGAAGGGGTGCTGGAAAGACGCTGTAAATAGCTATGATACGCATCCATGTTAATGCGCCCCTGACCATCTGAAAGCTGAGGAATCGATTTAATTAATTCATCTTTGAACCATGCTTCATCAATTCTGATATTCAATGGGGCCTTAGCATAATCAATTAATTTGTCGCGAACACACATATCAAGCGCAAGCTCTTCGGGCTTAACAGCGCCAAGAAAAGTGCTCAAGAAAACTTCTTCCGACATTCCATACATACGCGCGAGTGGACGCAAATATTCAATACGCGCATGAACATCTGCAAGCTGTTGTTTGTAAGCATCGAAGTAGACGGGTAATCCGTTAACCTGCGCAATTGCCATTTCTGATGGATGACGTGAACGGAAAAAGAAAACAGATCCAGTACTTACACCGAGCGAAACAAGCACAACCCACAACACTGTGTGCCATTTTTTCATTTCTTTGCGAAAAATATAAATCACGTAATATCCTTTCGTTGAGGAGCTCCCTTTTTTGTTTACGTATAAAGAATTTTTCTGTTGCATTCTACGGTATTGAAGTTTACTCCATAACCTTCTTTTTTTCCAACAACAATTCGCGCCCTCTCAAATCAAGCTCCAGATCACGCATTAGAGGCAATGTGTAAAAATTTGCCCCAGGATGCGTTTTTAGCCCTCGTCCAATGGTTTTATATGGGGTTCTTATTCTGCAGCACGCTACCACATGGCATAATAGAAAATATTGAATGAATCGTCAAATCCCCATAATCAACTCGTATTTGTAAATTCATTTTGAAATTAAATTACTTTAAGCAAATCCCTGGCAAAGACCAAAGGGCTTCTCTAAACTACATGACATATATCAGAACGAGGTCATTCCCTCGAAAGAGGGAATCCAGCAATAAATAGTCTATGCTTGGGACCTGGATCCCCGCTCGGCGGCGGGGATGACGTATTGAGTTGTCGGAGCCTAAAAAAAAGGGGTTCATATGTTCAAGATTCTTTTTGGGGTGTTGCCATTCATCTTCTCGTTACAACTTTGCGCCATGCTGCCACGTGATAACAAATCGTCGTCGGATGATGAGACAGCCCGCCCCATCATCGAAAATGTTACACATGAAGAAGGGATTCTCACCTTGGTAATGCCAGAAAACGCTGAGCTTTGCGATATTTTTAAACGCTTTGGCGTAAGTGCAGATTTTTTAGCGCTCACACAGATTCATAATGAATTAGGAGGAAAAGAGATAACTCTTTGGGGACTTGAAATACTCAAGACTCACCTCATTCTTGATTATGCCGAAAAGCTTAGGGATGATAATCAAGATCCTCGACGTGTAATGCTTGAACGACTAGCTGTAGATGCTGCAATCAATAGTTTGCTCTTAAAAATTCCGGAAGCACTTGCCCAAGATAAGATTATACGGATGAAAATTAGCAAAAGCATGCACACAAGGAAAAGGGCGGCCAGGCCTATTTTTCAGAAAAAGTAGCTGCTGTAGAGTCATTTCGCTAAGAGGCGCCGCTTTTTACACGACGCCTTTTCTGCGCGGTCTTTAATCTACTACAAGAACTTTTTGCTGCTGTTCTTCTTCTGGGGCTGATGGTAGCGGAACATCAGGCACTGATGGCAGCGCTTTATAATATGGTTCTTCTGCTGCTGGCGCTACTTCTTTCCGTGATGGCACACGTATTGGCGCTACTGGTTTTTC
>JBAZHB010000037.1:0-12211 GCA_041652535.1 Candidatus Babeliales bacterium | reverse complement strand
AGGTGAGCGTTACCTTCCCTTGGGGGCTGATGAGGACCCACGAAGTGTTATCTGAAAAAATTATGCTATTTTTTTTGAGATTTTTAAGAACAATGCCCCGTGGGCATCCTTGTAACTCGAGCGTGGCTTCTGGGTAAATAACGATATGTCCGTTTTTACTAAAGGTGATATCAGAATTAATAAAGCATAGTCCGATGATAATAACTTCGTGATCAATGACAGCATTTGCTTTAATAATGCCATTCTCAATTATCTCTGTCTGAGAGACATGAAGCTGCATGGCGTTAATGGAGCCCAGTGCGCAGCACATTACCCATAAGAATCCTATTATTCTTGTCATTGGTGACTCATACCTTCTTTATCTCATGCCCCCCAAATTCATGCCGCATCATTGCAACAAGTTTAGTTGCGTAATTGCCGCCACTTTCTCGCGACCAGGCACGAACTTTGAGCGCTGTTGCGATGACATCGACAGGGATGGCACTTTCTTTGGCGGTGACCACTGTCCATTGACCAGTTTTATTTTCACCAATTTCTCCTGAGATATTTTCCAAGGTGCTGCCACGTGAAAATATTTCTCTAGTAAGTTCAAGAAGCCATGAGCGAATAATTGCGCCATGATTCCAAACAGTGGCGATCTGTTCAAGATCAAGGTCCTGGAGAGGTCCTTGTTTGAGCACATGAAATCCTTCTGCATACGCCTGCATGAGACCGTACTCAATGCCATTGTGCACCATTTTGACAAAATGCCCGGCGCCTGATGGTCCAACGTGTGCATAACCGTTAGGTGCGGCGATAGCCTGAAAAATGGGAAGTGCTTTTTCATAAGCGTCTTTTTCGCCGCCAATCATGAGCGAGAAGCCGTGCTCTTTGCCATAAAGCCCTCCCGATGTTCCGCAATCAAGAAAGCTGATGTTGTGGCGTGCCAAATTTTTAGCACGAGCAATTGTGTCTTTATAAAAACTATTACCGCCATCAATTACGATAGCATGTTTTTTGATAGCTTCTTGAATTCCTGCAAACGCATCATCAACAGGTTTTCCCGCGGGGACCATGAGCCAAATGATATCAGCATGCGCAACACATTCGCTGATAATCTTTTTGCACGTGACGCCGATTTCTTGAGCTGCTGTCTGCGCTTCAATTGAAGGATCAAATCCTGTTACGGTGTGTCCTGCTTTGATGAGCCGATAAGCAATTGCGTTGCCCATGCGGCCAAGGCCAATAATTCCTATGTTCATATTTTGCCCTTATCTATTTACCATAATACTTTTCTAAGTGGTCATACGTGCGGTCAACCTTATCTGCGTAGAATTCAACTTCTCCCAATATGTCAAGCCCGAAGCTTTCTGCATCAATATGTACTTTAAATGCTTCGCGGAGTGGGTACAAGCAGGGACCAATCCCCAAAAAATCATGAAAAAAAGAATTCAAGCATAGAGTTAAGTGGGCTTCGCGAAAAATATGCAGGTTTCCTTCTGTATGTTTTATTTCTTCATCACAGTAGAACCTGGTGAAGGCATCAATGTCAATTGTTGAAGATTTGCTCTCAAAAATTAAATTATCCTGTTTAATCCCTGAAATTTTAATATGTTTACGTTTTTTTGTTATTAAGAGATGTGCGTCGTGCGCAATAATAATTTTTCCGTTGGCTTTGAACTCGAGATTATGACTAAGGGTACAGTTGCCTACGAGTATGATTTCATCATTGAGCATAATGGTCCCATCTTTGTTGGGAGGACTATAATTCTCAATGCTGCTGTTGTTTATTTCTTCGGCTACACATGACATAGCGGAGAGTGTTTTTAAGGGGAGTACGCAAAATATTATGACTAATGGGATCTTGAGCATGATTTATAACTCCCCGCATTCTTCTTTTTTAAAGGGACTTTCAAGAGAATAAACAACATTATTTTCATAAACGAGGCCTGTAGCACAAATTTTGAGCCAAAAGTCTGGGGTGCGATACATAGTTAGAGGTAGAAACTGAGGATTAATACGTGATAATGCCGTGAGTTTTAGCGCAGATTGTGGAGAAACAATAAGCATTCCCGTTGGAAAATAGATATCTTCTAATATAGTAAATTCAACAATTCCTTTGATAACAATGCTTGAAGATGGATCTTCGAAAATAAGATTATTTAGTTTGAGGCCACAAATGGTGATCGCATTTTTTGAAAACGGACTTTTAATATTCTTGATCGAGGCTTTGTCTTGTCGATCGTAGATGCCATTTGACATTATTTTCAATACCGCGTTCTTTGCAATGAAAAGTCGTCCTTTGATGATAATATTATGATTGAGCGAGCATTTTCCTCGTATGATAACATCGTCTTCGATGATATTTTCATCGATACTGCTATTAGTTATTTCTTTGTACTTTATTTGCATAGAACAGAGTGTGGCGGTAGTGAATAAACTGAGGGTGAGGATGAGTAACTGCTTTTTCATTTTCTTATAATCTCCAGCTTAATTTTTGATCGAGAGAGGTGACTTCATGTGGGCCGTCGCTATGTTTGGCATAATGATAGAGCTTAGTTTTAAGTCGTTTAATGTTTGCGATAATTTTCCATGACCAATCAATTTCATCTTCGCGTACAAAAGCAAAATGATCACCGCGTATGACGTCGGCTAAAAGTACTTCGTATGCTGCTGGTGTATTAGGCCCCCAGTGTGCGCTGTGAGAAAAATTCATGGTAGCAGGGACGACGCGATTAAATGTTCCTGGCGATTTGACGTTCAATTCGAGAAAGAACCCTTCGTCAGGTTGAATTTTGATAGTTAAATAATTTGAATCCATAGGGCAGAAATCGAGCAAGCATTTAACCATTTTAAATTTGATATGCACACTTGCTTCATCACGTTTAAGATATTTGCCTGTTTTCAAATAAAAAGGGACTCCTTTCCAGCGGCGGTTATTAATAAGAAGTTTAACGGCTGCAAATGTTTCAGTTGATGAATCTGGATTAACATTTTTCTCTTTAAGATAGCCGTCATATTGCCCCAAGATAGCCCCGGCGGCTTTTACTTTCGAAAGTACTTGTACTTTGCAATTGCGTAAAAATTCGGCGGTTAATTTTTCTGGTGGTTCCATGGCAATAAGTGCAAGAATTTGAAGCATATGATTTTGAACAACATCATTAAGTGCGCCACATGCATCATAAAAAGCACCGCGGTTTTCAATGCCCAGCGTTTCACTCAATACAATTTGTACCGAATCAATATGCTCATGGCTCCACAATGGTTCAAAAATGCGATTGGTGAATCTGGCCAGTGCGATATTGGCAACAAGCTCTTTACCGAGATAATGATCAATTCTAAAGACTTGTTTTTCATCAAAGACTTTTCTGATGGCCCTGTTAATAGTGCGTGCTGACTTCAGGTCGTAGCCAAAAGGTTTTTCGTAAACTACGCGCGCCCACGTACCGCGTTTAGTCAAATGTCCTTCATGATGCTTTTCAGCAATGCCATATGAAGCAAGATTTTTGGTGATAATGGCAAAGTGTTGTGGCATTGTTGCTAAATAAAATAATCGATTGCAGCTAAGCTTGTGGCATCCTTCCACGCTTTCAATAAGGTCACGGAGCCCTTCATATGCTTTCTTATGGTGAAAATCCATCTGATAGTAGTAAAGTCGTTTTTGAAGCCTTGCCCAGATTGCGGGATCAATTTTGGGGATAAATTTACGAGATTGCTCGAGGATTTCCTGCATTGTTGTTGCGCTATTAGCAACGCCAACAAGCGCAAAGTCGCACATTTTCCCTGATGCTGCGAGTTTATAAATTGCAGGTATGAGTTTTCGTTTGGTCAGATCGCCTGTTGCCCCAAGAATGACAAAAACACATGAGTCCAAGCAGGTATTTGGCGCTTGTTCCATATTTTGCCCCTTATTCAAGAATTCCTCGCTTTTTTAATTCTTCGACAACATGATCATGATCTTTGCAGACAATGCCATCAATACCAACATTTTGTGCGCCCTTGATGTTGGCCTCAAGATCATCGATAAAAAGACATTCATGTGCGTCAAGATTGTAGGTGGTAAGAAGATGATTATAAATTTCTTTCTGAGGCTTGATCATCTTAACTTGGTACGAAAAAACAGCGCCATCAAATAGCTTCAAAAATTCATAAGAAGCGATTCTTTGGTGGGTGAGTGAGAAAAGATTAGAAAGAATATACGTATTAAATCCCTTGTTGCGTACAGCTTGGAGCGTTTTTACTCCTTGTTCAATGGGGAGGAGTTGATCAATAACTTTTTGTAAAAAGATATTGCAGTGCTCTTTACAAGGTTTGTCGGGAAATCTTGCCGCAAGTTGATTGAATGCCTGCTCGGGTGTAAGCGTACCGCGATCTATTTCTGCATATTCTGGTGTGTGTATGATATCCAAAAGATACCAGGGCTTTTCTGCGTGTTCTTCAAAAGCGAGCTCGATAAGTTCTCGCGGTTTGAAATGTACCAAGACCCCACCTAAATCGAAAATTATATTGCGATAACGTGAGTGTGGTTTGTTAAGCATATGGTGAAGCTTTTTATTGCTAAGGCTCATGAGACTCCTCTCTGCCGAAGTTATGAGCGTGCTTCAAGATCGGTCGTCAAAAATTCCTTAAGGAAGGTAAGCCGTTTGGTGCCCTTGTCATTTCTGATGCCCATTGCAATTGCTTTAGACTGGCCAATCAAGATACACAATTTTTTTGCGCGTGTGATGGCAGTATAAATCAAATTTCTTTGGAGAAGAATAAAGTGTTGCATGAAGATAGGAATAATGACACAGGCAAATTCTGAGCCTTGGCTTTTGTGTATTGAGACGGCATACGACAACGTTAATTCGTTAAGTTCGGTGAAGTCGTAGGTAAGATTTCGATCACCAAAGGTTACGGTAAGTTCATGATCGACAGTATTGATGTCAGTGATGGTGCCGATGTCCCCATTAAAAACAAATTTATCGTAGTTATTACGAATTTGCATAACGCGATCTGACACTTTGTAGATAGTGCCGAACTGAGATGCTTGTTTGGCGGGATTTTCAGTTGGATTGAGAATCATTTGAAGCTCTTGATTAAGCCGTTGCGTGCCAACAATGCCACGATTCATAGGAACCAATACAATGCTGTCTGCCGGAGCAATATTAGCTTGTGGGAGTTGTTGTTCATAAAGTTTGCGAAGTACGGGAAAAATGTTTTCAGGGGTATCTTCTTTGAGATAAACAAAATCTTTTTTTGAACCAGGGACATATGATTGAGGAAATTCCCCGCGGTTAACGCGGTGCGCATTGACAATGATAAGACTATTTTGTGCTTGACGGAAAATTTGAGTGAGCCGTACCGTTGCAACTTTTTCCGAATCAATCATGTCTTTAAGTACATTGCCGGCGCCGACAGAGGGAAGCTGATCAATGTCGCCAATAAGTACAAGCGTTGCATGCCAGGGTAATGCTTTCATAATGGCATGCATAAGGAAAACATCGATCATTGATGCTTCATCAACGATAAGATAATCGAGTTCAAGCGCATTGTTTTCATTGCGCGCAAAGGTCATTGCTCCTGGCGTAAACTCAAGAAGGCGGTGAAGCGTTTCAGTGTTTTTACCAGTACTTTCAAAGAGCCTCTTTGCAGCACGACCCGTAGGCGCAGCAAGTTTGAAGCGCACGTGATTGGTCTCAAGTGTGTGAATAAGTCGTTTAACAAGAGTTGTTTTTCCGGTGCCGGGGCCGCCGGTGATAATGGTTGCTTTGTTTTGTAGACAACTCAAAATGCCACGCTGTTGATCTTCATTAAGCTCAATGCCGCGTTCATCAGCAACGCGAATGTTACGATAAACAGCATCGATATCAAATTTTTTTGTTATCGACGTATGATGTAACAAACGTAGAATTTTTTGAGCAATGCCGCGTTCAGAATAATAGAATTGAGGAAGCGATAGATAATGCTTATCGTTGTGTGAGATAAGTTTTACTTTGTCTTCTTGATAGAGTGAGGTGAGTGCACTTTTTAATAACTCTGGGTAATTTTCAGTGCCACTAAGCTCCAAAATTTCTAAAGCTATTTCTTTAAGCTCAGGAACTTCGACATAAAGATGACCTCCTTCGGTTGCATGGGTAATGGCATATAAAATTCCCGCTTTTATACGATCTTGGGCGTGGCGCTCAAGTCCAAGTTTGAGTGCAATTTGATCTGCGGTTTTAAATCCAATACCCCAAATATCATCAACAAGCCGATAAGGATTTTCTTGAATTTTTTCGACGGATTGATTGCCGTAGGCTTTAAATATTTTGGTTGCATATGCGGGTGAAACATCTTTGCCGCGCAAGAAAACCATAACGCGCGAAATTTCTTTTTGATCTTGCCAAGCCGTGACAATAGATTCAACGCGTTTGGGGCCGACGCCATTGATACGCATCAAACGTTGAGGATCTTTATCGATAACTTCAAGTGTCTTTTCGCCAAATGCAGAGACCAATTTTTCGGCAAATTTCGGACCGATTCCTTTGATAAGTCCTGAAGCCAGGTATTTTTGAATGCCGAGTGTTGATGAGGGAAGGGTAGTGATGCATTCGTGCGCCTCAAGCTGGCGGCCGAATTTAGGATGAAACGACCACGTACCGCGTACCGTAATTTCGGTTCCTTGATGAAGGTTACCGAGCGTTCCGCGTACCGTGATCGTTTCACGAGCATTTAATTTAAGAATAAAAACAAGAAAGCCGCTTTCTTCACTTTTAAAAACGATATGATCTATCGTCCCTGAGAGTTCAGTAGCAGCTTCCATAGATTATTATTTTGATTTTTTAACAAATTGTGCACGTACTTTAAGATACTCGTTGCGTGCTTCTGGTGAAAGGCTTTCGGTCAAATCGGCAAAAAAGACGATGAATTCGTTGCAGAGATTTTCAAGAGCTTCTTTAGTTTGAACACGATGTTCAAAGTAATTGTCTTTTTCTTCTGCTTTAGCCGCGATAAAGCCCATGAGTACGCTTTGTTGCTTGAGTGCTTCGCGCTCTTTGCCTTGAAGATTTCCCAACAAGCTTTCTTCAAGTAATGGTTCGATCATGGATTTGAACGTGTGGATTAATTTAAAGAACTGCTTGAGCGAAGTCAAAATTGAGCGGACTTTTTCACCAACAATAGCTTTATTTTCTTTCATGGCAGGTAATTCTTTGAGCGTTTTGTAAGCCGTGTTGCAGGCAAATTCGGTACGTACGGTGCAGGTCGGATTCTCGTAAAGCGCCTGATTCATGACGGTCATGATGGAATCAAGAAGCTTTTTGGGAGGACGAGGTACAAATTTTGCAATGGTTCCGGGGACTTGATTATTGGCAACAACTGTTTCACTGGTGCCTGCTAAGGCATGTGCCATAACGATGGAACTGATTCCGACGATGTATACAAATTTCATGTCTTATCCTTTAGAAAGATGAGGCAACTTTGATATAAAAAGTCCAATCTTCACCGATGTTTCGGCTTCCAACTGTGATGTCTCCTCCCACCCCGACGCCAAAGTCACTTTTGGGTTTAGGGTTGTGATATAAAATTTCACTAAATATTTTATGTTGATAAACACTAGGAACTTCAGTGTCTTCAATACGTAACTCTTGTATTTTGACCTCAGAACTTTGAATACTCTTGATCCTTTCAGCTTGTTGCGAATAAAAGTCATAGCCAAGTGCAAAACGTACACGTTTAGTAAAATCTGCATTTGCGGCGGTAACAAAATTAAGTATTCCCCCGGGATAAACTTTTGATTGGAACGAAGAAGGGAAAACATATTGGCGAATGTATTGATTAAGCGTGTTTTCATTTGGTGGAACGAAGCGTGGGTCAATATCTGTGGGCGTTAAGGTCTTTCTAAACATAAAGATGCGATTTTCATCATCGGGGAAAAGAACGTCGTAGGAAAGATGGTTCCACCATTGAATGAGATCATGGAATATTCCCAATTTTGCTTCCACATAGCAGCCAAACCCGAAGTGCCCATTGCCAAGATGCGGGTCAAGAAGATAATCGCGTACGCCTTTGACCGAATTGCTTAACATGAGCTTAAGATCTTCTTCGTTAGTAAAAGCTGCTTTTGCAAGTCCAATTTGAATATTTGGGCTATAAGAAAATCTGCTTGTGGGAAGAATTGTTTCAAGCCCGACATCAATTTGTGCACTTGGTGCATTAAGTGTATTAAGACCTATTTTAACGCGCGTGTCTCCTAGCCCAAAACGGAGTCGGTATCCCTCGCTTTGATTGAAGTCCCCAACCCCAAACTTTTGACGGAGAAGATCAGTAAGAACTTGACGGTCTGTTACGCTGAGCCATAAATTACGAATTGCAAGCTGAAGCGAAGAATGTATTTGAAATGAAAAAGGGCCACGATTGAGACCAAATTGTGCCAGCATGCCTGAGCGATATTCTTGGAGCGTAATTTTTTTGAAAAAGGGAACAAATTCTTTGATTTCATCCGCCGTAGTTGTTGAGGATATGAAACTAGCAATAATGTTAAAGATATCGTTCTCCGGAGCCAAAAAACTTTCAATGCTAAAAAGGTCATTGGTGGTGAGTTTGAGATTATTAGTCATGTTGAAAAGAAAATTGAGTGCAAAGCCACCGTATTCAATAGCACTAATTTTGTAAGGAATAAGATAAAGGATATCGCGGCCTGCTGGATGCGTTGTGCTTTTCCAGAGTGGTTCCTTGATTAAGGTAAGTCCTGTTGCCATTGTGTTAACTGATATAGGATTACGAAATGGATGGGTGTTGTCATAGGCATTAAGTTTGTCCATATCGATATCATCGATAGCAAGCTCTTCTACGGGCGCCTGGTTAAGCGCGCAAAGCGGAGTGGCAAAAAAAACTAAAAAAAAGACACTAACTATTCTTCTATGTGTTGTCGAACAGTTCATATAACAATCTCAGTGATAATGGTTAAACTTTGTCCCCGGCTGATTCCGCCTTTCCCCAGGTTGCCGGATGGTAAACCAATGTTGCGTGTATTTTGTTGAGGCTTGAAACATAAAATAAAAGTGCTGGGTCTGTCAATGTTTTCATTTTTAAAATTCAAGCTGAATATTTTAAATATATGCTAATTACCTGCTTGAAATTTCTTCTACCTGATAAAAAGAAATAAGTTTTTGTTTTTTTTCTTGATCAATGAGTAATAGATCGCCATTAGGAAGAACTTGTTGTGCATGCCCGGTAATCATCAATCCATCGTGGTTATGAACATTAAGTGCGGAGCCTAAATATGACTGCTCTGCACGCCATTGTTTATAAATATCTGCAAAATTATGATGTTTCCATTCATGGTACCAGTGGTTGAGCTGCAAGATGATGTCTTTATAAAGCGCACGTCGATCAAGCTCCTGACCAGTCACACTTCGTAGGCTGGTTGCATGGGAGGTAAGCGGATTTTCTTGGTCAATGGTGTTATTTATATTAAGTGCCAAGCCCAGTATTAGGTTTTGTGGTAGCGTTCCATGCCATATCAATTGGATATGCATATCGCCTATCTTTTTTGTTCCAATAACAAAATCATTGGGCCATGCGAATTGAGTCCCATAAGGTTTGAGCGGTCTAAAAATACCAAGACTAAGTGCCATTGAAAGTTGATTAATGCGTATTTTAGTATCTTCAGGAGTTGCAAAGATTGATGCCGGTGGCTTTAAAAGTATAGTAACGATAAGTTGTCCCGGTTGTATGACCCATGGATGATTATGGCGGCCGTGTGCAGAGGTTACAATGTCGGCCAGAAAAACCGAGCCATCAGGCGCATCTTTGCAGTGACTACGGGCCCATTCCATAGGATCGGCAATGGTATGAAGACGATAAATCCTTTTCCCAATGACCACAAAAAATCCCCCAATTAGTTAGCGCAGACGAATTTTTGCTTCCCGTGCTGTTTCACGTTTGATGTCACGTTCTTTAAGCTCAAGCTTTTTGTTAGCTGCCTTTTTGTGTTTTGCTACGCCAAGCTCAAGCTTTGCATAGCCGCGATCGTTGAGATACACCTTGAGCGGGACAATGGTTAGCCCCTTGCGCGCGATAGCGCCAACGAGGCGATTTATTTCTCGTTTATGCAGAAGTAAGGTGCGTGGACGTCGTGATGTATCTTCTTTGCTATACGCATGTTTATAGGGGGCTATATAACAGTTGGTAAGAACAAGGGCCCCTTGATGAAGTGTGGCGAATGCATCATTAAGTGATATGTTTTTTGCTCGTAGCGATTTTATCTCATCGCCCTTAAGGACAATGCCTGCATCAAGAGTTTCAAGAATTTCGTAGTTGTGATAGGCGCGTTTGTTCAGAGCGATGATCTTCATACATTAAGGTCCGTTTTTTCTTCGTTGATAAGTTTTGCTGCAAGGCGCTTGAAGAGGGCTATGCAGAAAGGATAACTAACCAACGCAATCAGTATTCCTAAAATGTTGCCGCCAATCAAAAATGACCAGATGCAAATTTTACCAGTTCCGAAAACTTTAGTGAGTGAAATGACCCATGAAGGGTTCCAGCCCATAAGAGAATGGACAAACCAATATCCAAAAGCGTAATCAAATGAGTAAAAGGGTATCATGGTCCATGGGTTATTGATTGATGTAGTAATAAAAAGTGTAGGGAAATGAAGCTTGAAGAGGTAATTGGAGAGAAACATGATAATAGTATGTCCCCCCGGGAATGGTGAAAATGCTATATAAAGGCCTAGGCAACTGGACCGACTGAGTCGCTGTGGGGTGCAGCCAGAACGTAACGCATTTTTGATAAACGCATACAATTTTTTACGCATAATATCTTTCCTGTAGATGAAATCATCACGAGTATACCGTAACTACTGACATGGCGCGACCATTGCCCTAATATCTCATTTTGTAATAAAAAACCAAGAGCTTGCATGGTAGCGTGTGCTCAATTATTCTTGAGACGCAACAAATAATTTTTATTAGAAAGGGCGTTCATGGTGAAAATGAGACGAAGCTTTTTGGGTTTTGCAGCGTCCTTAAGTTGTTTGATGATGACTTTTTCGGTGCATCAGGTTGTAGCGATTGGAGCTCGTTATGAGTTGCGTGGGCAGATAAAGATTAATGGTGTAAGCGGCGCTGTTCCGCGGTTCCGCATTTTATGTGATGGTAAGCAAACTATCAGTAATAGCGAGGGATTTTATACATTTCCACTTGAGGAGCAGGATTCTACGCGATATTTCTTGCTCATCTGTCCATCAGTTAATCAAGATATTGAGAAATCAAATACAATACGTAGCATGCAGATTGTTAAGAATGCGCCGTATCGCTTTTTTGAATTTGGTAAGCATGACCTAACGCAGGCTACGTTAGAGAGTTTGGCAATTCCTGTTCATACGATTGTTTTATTAATTGATCCATCGTTGGTTGAAGATGTTGAATGTTCGAGTATGCACGTTCAAGGGACTGTAACTGCCGCTCCGCTTATTCTTCTCAAAAATTCAATCGACCGTAAAAAGATAGAACAGGCCGCGACATTATCAATACTTGGTTCGCTTGAGCTTATGCCGTTTCATGAACCTGTTAAGCAATCGACAAAACACAATGAAACCAATCCAAAGGTTTCTCTTGCACTGGCGCAATAAGAACTCTAAGTATCTTTGCGAATTTATGTTCTTACGTTTCTTTATCTAAATCATTGCACTTCAATATTGTGTTGGCTAGGTTGATCATCAGCATTGTCTAAGTTTCAAAAAAAGGAGAGCCGTATGCGTAAAAAGCTTGTGCTGTTGACTGCATTGATGAGCGGTTGTTTTATTGCTGCTTTTAATACAGACGTTAAGGATGAAGCGCCCTCAAATAAGCCAACGCCTCATGGGTATGCCAAGATTCATGTTGTACATAACGATACGCCATTCGCTATGCAATTCTTCAAAGATCCAACTTCATTGGTGCAGCGTATTCCCATAAGTGCTGGGTTTAGGCTCAAAGGTTATTTTGCTAATAATTATTATTATTGGCGGGCGGTAAAAATTGACGGTGTCTGGAAATTATCATGTACATGGCCTGCTGCCAGCGGCGGTAAGGATGATGATGATAATGCTACGGTTTTTTCAGTCGTCAAAAAATATGCTTCTAATGATGCCGTAGTAATCGCTTCGCATCACAAAGATTTTGCTAAGGATAAAGCGCGAAAAATAATTGCCGTTAACAAAAAGACCTATGAAGTTGAACTTATTGATTATAAGGATGGCGATCCGCGTAATCCATGGGCTGAATGG
>JBAZHB010000036.1:0-12324 GCA_041652535.1 Candidatus Babeliales bacterium | reverse complement strand
ACAAAAAAGGCCCAACCGAACCATCAGTTCGTACCACAAAGCCAGAAGCATACACCCATGATTGCTCTTCTTTCAGATGCTGAATCGAAGCATGATACTCACTTGCAAGCCATCCAGAAAAAGGCCCAACCAATAACAACTTCCGTTTCTTAAAAGCCTCAACATAAACACTTGCCGGCTCAATAAGAGGATGCCATGATTTAAGCGTCATATCAGAACAATCTGTTGAAAATTGCAATGAATTTTTTAAAACCCCCAATTCATCAGCTGCAAGTCCTATACGAACCCAGATACGGTTGGCATGTATCATATCATCAGCATCATTAGTAAGAGTAAGCGTGACAGCGTGACAGGGAATAACGTACCAGAAGATCGCCAATGTTATTAAAAACTTAATCTTTTTAATCATCATATTCTTTAACTCTTTACTTCAGCATACCGACTTTTGGTATGGTCCTTTTGGTATAGTCATAGAGATTTTAGAAATAGCGCTCATTAATAATTTAAGGAGTTTAAAATGAGAACTTACTCTACAAAATTTTTCCTGAGCTTACTACTTGCCACACTCTTTTACACTGCAACGCCCAAAAATCAGGATACCCAACCTCGTCTTGTTGCCGTAATTATTATCGATCAATTTGCCTACCATTATATTCCTAAACTTCATACACGTTTCCGTTACGCATTCAAAGAACTTTTTGAAAAAGGAGTGGTCTACACACAAGCCTATCACGCCCATGCTGTTCCAGAAACAGCCCCAGGGCACCATGCCTTAAGCACCGGCGCGCTCCCTTCTGTTCACAGCGTTATTTTAAATGAATGGTTCGATAGCCATGGTAAGAGCACCTTCTATGGATACCCATCGCTTCAGCCAACAGAAAATGATCGCAAATATGCACAACTTACATGCAGCCAGACACGCGTTGATGGACTGTCTGACCAATTTGTAATGGCAAGCACTGATGACGTTTCGCATCATGCGCTCGCGCTTTCTCTCAAACCGCAACCAGCATTGGCATGTGCCCAACGTTTAGGAAAAGCAATATGGTTTAATGAATACACGGGAAGCTTCATCTCCAATGCCAATTATTTCACGCAAGCCCCTTCATGGCTTGATGATTTCAATCAAAGATATCAATTGCCCAAACTCACCTCAGTAGCCTGGCATTGCATGTATTCGCCCGATGACAAAGCCTATGCCTTCCCCTTCATTGACAACTATGATTTTGTTAGTTTGAGCAAGCCAATGATCGGAGGAATGCCTATTCCTATTAAAAATGTTGAATCCTTTTATAAAGTTGATGATAGCAAGCACCAAGAACACACCGCATATTCGCTTTTTCTCAAAACGCCGCATGCCAGTAAAGCACTTATAGAATTAGCAAAAGCAGCCATTGATCAAACACTCAAAAATAATAAAAAAGACCGTCTTCTTTTATGGCTCTGTCTTGGCAATCTTGATCTTTTGTGCCACTACTATGGCCCTCATTCGCGTGAATCAATCGATACTATTTATCATTTTGATCAGCAAATCCAAGATTTTATGGATTATGCAACAAAATTGGTTGGGGCTGATAACTGCTTATTTGTCTTAGCCGCTGATCATGGCATAGCTCCTATTCCTGAAATTATGAAAAAACAAGGAATGTCGCTTGCTAAACGCATACGCGCCAAGGATCTTATCACTTCAATGAATGAGCTCATCAAGAAAAAATATAATCTTGACGCAGTGGTAACTATGTATGAGCCAACATTCTTTCTTCTTAATAAAGAGGCACTTGCTACCGTAAGCCCATCTATTCAACAATCAATTATTGCTGATATCAAAAATTTTCTTGCGCATCATGAAGGAATCAAACGCGTCTGGACTCAAGAAGAATTGCGCCAAGCAACATTTCAACCAGATTCACTCGAAAATTTCTATAAAAATCAGCTTTATAATAACCGTTTTGGGGACATTATTTGTATGCCTGAGCCCTATTGCCTGATATCAAATTATTCCGCTGGAACAAGCCACCTCAGCCCTTACGATTATGATACCCACGTCCCCCTCATCATCTATCACAAGGGAATTTCGCACAAAGTCATTTCTCAGAAAGTTTGGGCGGGCCAATTACCTGGAACGCTTGCGTATATACTTGGGATTAACCGTCCGGTAGCATCTAACTGCGAAATATTACCGGGAATAGCAAGCTAAGGTCTGTTGGCTTTCATGCCAACAAAGTCATTTCCTCGAAAGAGGGAATCCAGATAAATAAATGGCAGCGCTGTATCCCCGCGCAGAGGAGGGGATGACGTAAATTGTTAACCGAAGCTCACAAGCCCTAAGAAATACGTCCGCCTCTTTACATTTTTTCTTAATATGTAACTCTTAGTGCTGTTTTCTCGCACTTTTAGTAGATATTGCAATATTTCCTTTCAAACGGCACATCTAATTCTATAGGGGTTTTCGATGATTGCATTGCTGAAAAAGTTCACGGGCATCAAAGGCAAGGGTGAGTCGTTTGATAGAATTCTTGGCTATTGGTTCCCCGAACTTGTTTCACAGATCATTCTGATAACACTCCCATCGTTCGTTGATTCATTGGTCGTTGCCCAACTTGGTTCAATTACCGTCTATGGCGCGCTTGGAATGGGCTCGCATGTAATGCATGCACTCAATAAGCTGGGTGAAGCAATTCCTGTTGCAGCTACTGCCGTTATTGGCCGCCATAATGGCGCTCAGGAATATGAAAAATGTGGCGAGGATCTTGGGGATACTTTTTGGACTACATTCTTCCTTGGATTTGTTCAATTTACCTTTTTTTATTTTTGTGCCGCAGGTTTTTATCACTGGCTTGGGGTACCCGAAGATATGGTTGTACATGGCACCCCATTTTTAATGCTTAAATCATTTGGTATGTGGTTGGCCTTTATCACGTTCGGACTCCTAAGCTTTATTCGAGCCGTCAAAAATACGCGTGTTCCCATGCTTGTTTGTCTGGTCGGTATCGTTACTTTTATTTTCTTTGATTATGGACTTGTGCTTGGAAAATTTTATCTTCCTCGTCTTGGACTTCTCGGCTCGTCGGTTGCCACCGTTATCGAGTACGGATTCATGACAAGCATCTCATTATTCTATATTTTGACTAATCCTGATTACAAAAAATACTTCGCCAAAATCTTTTTCTCGGTATTTAATGTACGACGCGCATTAAATTTGCTTAACCTCAGCTGGCCAATCGTTATTGATAAAACAACTATAGCTCTTTCCTACATTTGGCTTGCAAAACAAATTGCCCATCTTGGTACACAATCAATTGCATCTTTTGATGTCATTAAAAATCTTGAACGCATGGCCTTTGTTCCCGTTATGGCCTCAGCAACCATTATTACGTTTTTAGTCAGCAACTATCTAGGGGCACGCGATTACGATGGGGCTACGGCAACAATCAAAAAGCTTTATTTATTTTCATGTATCACCGTACTCATATCGCTCATTTTCTTGTGCATAAATGCTACTTATTGTGTTAGTTTTTTTGATCCCGCCAACAAGCTTACCACCTTTGCTGCAGCAGCATTAACGCCCATCAGTTTGTTGGTGTTTTTTGACTTTACTCAAGTATTTTTGGCAGGCGCATTGCGCGGTGCAGGCGACGTTAAAACGGTTATGTGGACACGTGTTATTGTCTGCGGTTGTTTTTTTGTCCCTATCTCTTCGTATTTCAATTCTCTACCCAATATCAGCAATTTAATGAAATTTGTCTTTATTTATGGAAGTTTCTACGTCACCACTGGTATCATTGGGCTTGTGTATCTTTTGCGCATTAACAGCCATAAGTGGCATCAGCAAAAAATTTGAGGAGCAGCGCTATGCCGACTATTACCAGGCAAGAACTTATGCACATTGCACATCTTTCAGCGCTTAAACTTGAAGATCATGAAATTGATCTTTTTACTCAACAGATTCAAACGATACTCGCCTATATTGATCAACTTCAATCAGTTACCATCACAACGCACGCACAAAGTATCAGAAACGTTAACATTCTTCGCAACGATGTTGCCATAAAAGGTAATGCCAAAGCGGTGCTTGCGCAGGCTCCACAAGTTGATGATGTCTTTTTTGCGGTGCCTAAGATTCTGGATGAAAAAAAATCTGAGGGTTCTTTATGAATTCAGCAATCACCCTCAAAGAGCTTAAAGAAAAACTCGATCGCAAAGAGCTTTCGCCCCAAGACGTTGTAAGCTTTTATGCAGGTCGTATCAAAAAGCACAATCCTCTCCTTAACGCGGTTATCGAAACATTTGATGATGTTGTTACCGATACCAAACATACGCATACGCCTGAACAACCACTGGGAAGCATTCCCTGCATTTTGAAAGACAATATCTGTCAAAAAAATCGCTTAACCACTGCCGGCTCAAAAATATTATCCAATTATCACGCTGCTTATGATGCCACCGTCACCACGCGTATTACTGCGGCTGGTGCACGTCCGCTTGGCCGCGGCAACTGTGATGAGTTTGCAATGGGAAGTTCAGGAGAATATTCGGCCTATGGCCCTACCAAAAATCCTTGGGATCTTCAAAAAGTTTCTGGCGGTTCAAGTTCTGGACCCGCTGCTGCAGTTGCAGCAGGAATGGTACCTTTTGCACTTGGCACCGAGACGGGTGGCTCTGTTCGAACTCCTGCAAGTTTTTGTAATCTTGTTGGCCTCTACCCTACGTATGGGCTTGTTCCTCGTTATGGCGTAATCGCCTTGGCATCATCTACCGATCAAGTCGGCCCTATCACCCGCACAGTATATGACAATGCATTGGTGCTTTCAGCACTTGCTGGCGCTGATGCACATGATACAACGTCGTTGCAACAACCGCCCCAAGATTACACCCGTTCACTTGATGGTAGGTTGCCCGCCAATCTTACGCTTGGTGTCATTAAAGACGCGCTTGAAGCTGATGGTATTGACGAAGAAGTTCGTGCCTCATTTGTCCTATCAATAGAACAACTCAAAAAGCTTGGCGCTCGCATTGTTACTATTGATTTACCTAATTTGAAATATGGTATCGCTCTTTATTTTATTATTTGTCGCGCCGAAGCTGCTTCAAATCTATATCGTTATGATGGATCACTCTACGGCATGCGTAACACGCAAGCCGACAATCTTTTTGATATGTACATACGCACCCGCCATGACGGCTTTGGCATTGAAGTTAAACGCCGTATCCTGGTAGGAAATTATGTTCTTTCTGCCGGGCATCATGATGCGTATTACACCAAAGCAAATCTTATGCGTAATGTATTACGCACTGAATTTGAACAGGCATTCAAGAATGTTGATCTTTTGATCAGTCCAACAACATCGATATTGCCCTTCAAAATCGGGTCCCTTGATCAGGATCCAATTGCTATGTACATGGCCGATTATTTTTCGATCCCTAACTGCATCATTGGAACGCCTGGCCTTTCAGTTCCTTGCGGATTTTCTAAAAACAATCTTCCGATTGGCATGCAATTCCTCGGTCCACGCATGAGTGAACACACACTCTATAAAGTTGCACACGCATTTCAAATAAGCACCGATTACCACCTTAAAGCAGCTACTGGTTATGAGCACGCATAACTTTTGGCAAGAAAAAATCACCATCGGCAATCTTATAGTCCCTCGTTTCATGTCTGCACCACTTGATGGACTTACAACGTCACCATTCCGTCAGCTGATCCGCACGTTCAGTTCTTCTGAGCTTCTGTTTACCGAAATGCGTCATGTTTCTCATGTCAGTCACGATAAAAAAGGCGCAACCGTAAAATTCACTCTGGTCGAGCAACCACTGGCATTCCAATTTTCAGCTAATAGCACCGATTTTTTACCGGAAGCAGTTGAAAAAGTAATAAGCCACGGATTTGTGATGATCAATTTAAATAGTGGATGTCCCGCTAAAACCGTTATACGTTCACGCGCAGGCTCGTCACTCATGGCTGATCTACCTCGACTTGAAACGCTCATTAAAAATTTTATAACCGCCATCAACGGCCGCGTTCCATTTACGCTTAAAATACGTGCTGGTTTTAAAGAAAAAAATGCTCTTGAAGTTGCCCGCATGGCTGAAACCTGTGGCGTTGATGCACTTATCATTCATCCACGCACGCAACCCGAAGGTTTTTCGGCTCGGCTTGATTTTGATTTGGTACAATGCATCAAAACAGCGCTTAAAATTCCGGTAATTTTTTCGGGCAATATTAACTCATTTCAATCTGCCGAACGCACGTATGAGCGTACCGGCGTTGACGGATTTATGATCGGACGTGCATTATGGGGAACGCCTTGGAAAATCAGAGAAATAACTGATGCAACGCAAGGAACAACATTTATTATGTCCCCGTTGCAGGCAATAGAAACATTGATAAAGCACCTTGATTTGAATATGCAACACTTTGGTAGTCGTGGTTTTGTATCACTCAAAAAACACATTCCACTTTATGTTCGCACAGTTCCTAACGCAACTCTATGGAGGGACAAACTCCTCCGCGCCACAACTGAGGAAGCCATGCGAACGATATTGAGCGAATTATGCACCCATTTATAAAAAAATCACTCATCGTTTCATGCTGCAGTCTATTTCTCAGTTTTGCGCTTGGACGCATATTTTTTTTCAGTCGTGGTACATGTGAAAGTATCGGCTCTTGCCTGACCTATCCTTTTATGTGGACAGCAAGTGCAATCAGCAATAGTATCAATCACTTCACCACTCAACGTACATCTTATGCCACATTACGTACAGAATATGACACGCTTTATCAAAACTATCTCAAAGCGCTTGATGAAATCATTCAACTACGATCAACCGTTCATAATTATGAATCAATCAAAGAACTTATTGAATTCAAACAACGATACAATTTCCCCTCTGCAATCCTTGCAAAAATTTTGATCAAAAATATTGATCAGATTCAACACTATTATTGGGTTAATCGCGGTATACGCGATGGGGTTAAAGTTAATATGGTTGCTTTATATCAAAATCATGTCATTGGCCGCGTTGCAGAAGCCTATGGAAACTATAGCAAGGTCGTTTTAATCACTGACCAACATTGTAAAGTTGCAGCATATCTTGGCGCCACCCATGCACAAGGTATTCTTCAAGGCTATAATTGCATCGATTGCTGTAACCTTCGCTATGTTAGCCATCTCTGCACCGTTCATGATAATGACTTGGTCGTTTCGAGCGGCGAAGGCTGTGTATTCCCTGAAGGGTTTTGTTTAGGTAAAGTTGTTTTTCATTTAATCAAAGAAAAAGATTTATATCACTGCATCGATGTTAAGCCGGTAATTAATCTTAAGGCATTGCGTACCTGCATGCTTATCGATCCAACAGCTCTTCATCCGTTATAATCCAAAAATTGATTCTTGTAGTAGTAATTCTTGGATTATTCTGGTAAAAATTAAAAGTCATTTTTTGCATGCGCCTGTAGCTCAATTGGATAGAGTGTCGGACTTCGAATCCGCAGGTTGCAGGTTCGAGCCCTGCCAGGCGCACCAGTCTTCGCTCAGTTAAGTATCACCGAAAGAAAACTGAGCTACGACCGGCAAGCCCCTACGACTTCACTTCAGGTCGACGGCTAATTCGCTTCAAACAGTTTCTTTTTTACGTGCCTATAGCTCAGGTGGATAGAGCGAGCGTTTCCTAAACGCTAGGTCGCAGGTTCAAGTCCTGCTAGGCACATGTAAATTAACGCCGCGCTGTCTCAGCCAATCCGCTACAGATATGCGTTGAGTGCGCTGATGTCATCATTTCATGATGCGGCAAATGCTGTGGAGCAGATTCATGCGCAGCGCTCAGTTTTTCAAGCTCATATTCATGCCCCATAACCCGATAAATATATTCGAGTTTTCGCTCAATTTGTCCCTCAAAACGTCGTAATAGATCTAAAAAGGTGCGACTTTGCTGTACAATTCCCGTGTTTGACGAACGAGAAGAGGTGGCAAGCATTTCTTGCGCCTTATTAAGCACCTTTGATGTCTCCTGATAATGGCGCACCGCCGCTAAGACCGGCCGTTTTTGATCAAAATTAGCAATAATATAGGCACGAACATGAGCATCCTCTACCCGATCTGCAAAAAAATCATCTAATACCAGCTCATAGCTCAGCGCATCCATCAAGCGAATAGCACACCAGCAATAGGCGGCATCGGAATGTGCTTCAAGAGTAAGAAAAATGGTCATTGCTAACCCTAAAATCCCAAGCGTTATCCACCAGTTTCTCCCCATTCCACCAATTTTTGCACCCACCGAAACCACGCTCTGACCAACGGTAGCCCACGGTATCTTAGGCGCACCATACATAATGCCTGCAAGCGCTGCTGCCACACCTCCCGTTGCAAGCAAAGCTTCTCCGGTATCAAACTGACTCACGCGGTGGGAAACGCGTTTTGTTATTCCTCGGAATGTAAAAAATTGAGCCGCTCGAGTAACTGCAGCCTGTGTATCTGCCAAGATTGCTTCACCCTGCTTGACCATAGCGTCCTGTTCTGCCATGGCATAAGAAGAACTAAGCATCATTACGAGCATAAATACCAGTACATTACGCCAACAAGACTCGACCATAAGAAATCCCTTCAAAATGTGTGTTTTTTTGCTGAAGCCCAGATGATATCGTAGCACGCACGCAACATTCAGTTTATTACAGGCTGAAACTTTTGTCTCAAAAAATCCACAAAACTCAATAAATATATAACAGTAAAATCATATTTTTATATGCAGTTGTTAAATGTTTTAAAGCTGTTACGATAAGCAGTACGAAAAAGTCCCGTGGGGGGGACCAAATTTTAGTAATCAATTATGTACTTTTTATAGTGTAGTTTTTATGGAGGTTATTTTTATGAAGAAGCTTTTATTGAAGGCAACATTTGTTGCCCTAGCATTAGGGACAAATGGTTATGCAGCACAATCACAACCACAATTAAATCAAAAACTGAACTGTGAACTTCCAACGCCAGAATTTACATCACCACAACCATCACGTATTAAACCTGCGCTTAAGGCAGCAGGACTTACTTATGCCTCACTTGCAACGCTTATTCTTTTAACAAGCAAGGCTTCATTGTCTGATATTATATCTCCTGCAGCTGCTGAACAAGCTTCAGACGCTTGTTTGATTAATTGCGGCGATATAGATGCTCGCGTAAACAATATCTATGCTACTCATAGATACTTACTTGGCGCTCTTGCCCCAGCCCTTGTTGCTGGCGGTGTAGAAGCCTATACCGGTGTTTGCGCAAAGGTTAAAGGTAAAGTTGGCGAGTGGTTTAAGAAAGTTACATCTTTGTTTAAGCATAAAAATCCAGATCTTTCTCAAGAAGAGCGGGCAGCAATAGTTGCATTATATGGCAAAACATTTGAAGATGCTCTTGATGCACAACTTCGCGCTCAAGCAGCAACACACGTTACTTCTCCTGTAGATTCAATGACCAAAGAACAATTGCTCGAATGGGCTGATACGGTCAATACACAAAGTGCCACAAGCGTAGCTACAACTACCCAACAACCTCAAGAATCAGTTGCACAAGCATGCCCATCAGGTTTTCCAATTGAGAGTTTTCTTGGTGCCGATCAAAAGCAACGAGAACAGCAGTCAAGCGAATCTACGGATGCCTTGGTAGAATCATTTAAGCAAGAATGCGCAGCCGAACAACAATCATTTAGTAAAGAATGTGAACAGGTGTCAGTTGATATTGATGCGCTCGGAAATTCAAATGATACCCATCAGACACAGAAATCATATCGTGGATTATTCAACGACCCAGAATCTCATACTAAGGGTAGCGTTACTTTGCCTGAGTTTGGACCATCATTAAATCAACAATTCAAAAATGTACTAATTGATATTGATAAATATAACCAATCATTTGATCAGCAATGTGAAGCTGTTAAAGCTCAAGCTAAAGCTCTCCGTGAAAAAATTGAAAGTACAACTCCAGTTATTAAAGCACCAAGCGAATCTGATGAATCATTATCTCAAGAACAAGCTTCTGATAAATTGCCAGAGCAATCTAGTAGTTTAACCGAGCACCAAAGACTAACGGCTGAGTGGAAAGTTTATTGTGCAAATTTTGCCAAGCGACATCCACAACAAATAGCTACAGTAACTCCAGCTATTAAATCACCAGCTGTCTCTAATTCAGATCACCAAGCAAAACAAGCATGCGTTCAAAAAGCTGGAAAAGAGCAGAATATGCGCCACATATTGCGCACCAATTTACTTGATCAAAAATTGATTGAAGCTCAACACGATGCAATAGTAGCTCAAAATCCAGATGCGTATGCTATCGTTCCTGCTCCAGCTCCAACAGTTGTTGAGAAGACCGTAGCAGTAGCGCAACAAGCAACAGCAGCGCCAGCTCCTATATCTTCAGTTACGGCAGCAACAGTTTCAACACAGCCAACTTCACAAGCTGCGCCAGCAGAAACTGCCGCTCCTGCGCCACAAGTTAAAGTTCCTGTAACAAAAACTGCTGTCGCAACGCCTGTAGCAAAACAACAAGAGCCAGAAGAGCAAAAAGTAGAACAGCTCGCTGATTTACAACCAAACATTGCAAACTTAACGCCAGAACAAAGGGCTGCGCTTCCAAGCGCAATATTACCACTTACAATGTTTATGAGAGCAGCATTTGCTCCGCAAGACCAAAAATATACAAAGCCAAGTCTTCAAGAGGCTTTCGACAAGAAAATGGCAAGACTAAGTAGACAACATAAGGCCGCTCAATCAGAAAAGCAAAAAACGGCTCTTGTAGAAGAAATGAGAAAAACAGTAGTATCTTGCGATAAAGAAGAAACAAAATATCGTGAGCAACAAGCAAAAAAACAAGCAAAAAAAGAGAAGAAAAAAGCCAATAAATAAAAACTCGTAGCAAAAAGTACCGAAGAGAGGGGCATCTAGAAAATGTCCCTCTCTTCGTTTTTATCGCATAAACGCCAACGCCGCTTCAACGGCAATCAAAACAATTATCACCACCGTCAGCAACTCTTCGTGAATGGTATCAAGACGATCTTGATACACCGAATACAAATCACTAATAATTGCAAGCTTGCGCCCGATTGAATCACGCCATCCTTTAATCGAAAGCTTTTCGACCAACATCGCATACAAACGCGAATAATATTCATCCCCCGCCATCTTAATACTGTTCTCAAGTCGTTCAGTTATTACTGAAATATCGACGCGCAATTTTGCCAAAAGCGATACCGATAATTCAAGCCGCTGTCCAAGCAAGGGAACATAAGCTAACCACGGCACATGGTATGATTTCTGGGCGTAGAAAAAATTAAGTTTCTGATCAAGCAGACGATCAAAATATTGAAGCTCAAGCTTCTGAATGTTTGCCGATTCAAAAAATTCAAGCGGCTCAAAATATTCATCATCGTAAATAAAGGAACCTGAGCTATCAACGATAATCAGATCCTGCCCATAATATCCAATACTTGATGCCAAAATCTCATCAACTTGATAATCAGAAAGCGCATATACTTCAAGACGCAGCAATGATGCAATTCTGCTGCCATACGTTTCTTTAAATTCTTCTGGCGTCATTTTTTCTTTAAGTGGATAGGCTTGCAGCGCAAAATAAGAATTTTTCAAACTATAGAAGCGTGGCTTTTTGATCGCAGGATATATTTTTTTGAATGTTTCACGTGCATCAATTTCGCTACGCTCATCAAAACTTTTTTTGATATCAATAATCTTGAGCTTAAGATCTTCAAAAGAATCTTCGTAGGGAATGCGATAACAAAATGATAACACACCAAAATGGTGAACTTTGCTTGAAATACAACTCGATTCCAAAACGCCTGGAGTCGGCTCTTTGTCCGCCGTATCTGACATGCGAAAAGCAAGAGGGATGTGATAATTTTTGAAATAGGCCGAGAGCGGAATTACACATGTACTCACCAACCCTTTTTGCTTAATCATTTCAAGATCGATATCATCGCCTACGTCAAAGGCGTAAAACAAAAGTATGTTGCCTTTGAAGGTTGTTTTTAAAGGAGATAGTCCTTGTTCGATTTCCATAATAATGCCTCCGAAATGATGTTCCTGGTTCGATACATCCACCTACGCCAAAGCTACGGTGGACACTCACCACGAACGGATTCTCATTCCGTTCGCCCTGAGTGATACCGTCAGGTATCGTATCGAAGGGTGGAACGGAATTAATGCCTTATAGCTTAGCACAGTGCTCTGGGGAGGAAGTAAACAATTTTGTAATATCGTATGCACAACACCCAGCAGCCCGTCCTGCTTGTACATCACGTTCTTCATTCCCCAACATCACCGACTGCGTAAGG
>JBAZHB010000035.1:0-12414 GCA_041652535.1 Candidatus Babeliales bacterium | reverse complement strand
ACCGGCCCTCTTCTGTTTGGTCGCTACAAAGGGCTTAATAAAAAATCTTGCTATTCACTATCTGATCAGCTAGCCTCAGTGCAGTTTGCATTCATAAGCTCTTTGAAAAGATTATGCAAGCACCATCCAGGAGAGAAAAAGGGAAAAAGGAAGGAGAAAGAAGATGATGCGTAAAACATCGTTCGTGTATGCATTTATCGCTGTCATAGCATTTGGCAGTGCACTTAGTGCCGGATCACATCAATACTCCCAAAAAACCTATTTAGCTATTCGTCCTCATGACATCAACACTGCCATGGAATACACCACCTGGCATCGCAACGCCTATACTAATCATCCCGCAAATACGCACACACATTTCCAACTCGTTCCGTTTTATCAAGATTCTGCACGCAGCACCGATCTTGGGCGTTATTTTGGCGTAGGTAATGGCACGAATCAGTTTCTCGTCTCAACTATAACCCCTGCACCCGCAACACTAACAACACTTCCTGATATTAATAAAGCGTTTTTGATTCACGACTGGAACTATGCAGATGCAGCATCAGACGATGATGAATCGCTCAAGGGCACCGCGCATTTCAACCCTTATCAAGAAGCATACGGCTTTCGTTTTGATCTTTTTCAAAATATCGAAAAGCCTTTTAAACATTTCTTTTTCAAACTCAGCACGGTACTTGAGCAAATCAACCAAAATGTAGAAATGACCGTGACCAATGGACAAAAAGAAAACATCGAACACGGAACCCCAAACAGCCCTTATCAATTTTCGCTGCAAGATTTTTTTAGCGGCAACGTCAATGTTCCTGCCATCACCGGAAACGAGGACCTTTCAGAAAACCAACAAAGTCCTCTTACTCGTGCCAAAATTCCTGGTCGCCGCAGCAAATTTGGATTAGCAGATCTTGACTTTGGGCTCGGCTATAAATATCTGCATGCAAAAAATCACGCTTATATCAGCCTTGACCTTACCATTCCTACCGGTAACCGCATCCGTGGCGAATATCTCTTTGAACCGGTGTATGGTAATGGCAACCACGTTGGTTTGGGATGCAGCCTTGATATAGGATGGGAGCTATGGGCCTCACAACGAGCCAACATTCGCTTGCTTTGGGCAACGCGCTATCGCTACCTTTTTGAAAATTCTGAAGTTCGTACCTTGGGTATCAAAAACTTAAGTTTTGATGGAATTCTTCCTTTCCAAGCAAACCCTAAGTTCAGCCACTACTATCTTGGTGGTGTTGAAGGACAGCAAAATCAGCCGCTCTTTCCTTTGGCCAACGAACTCACCCGCTCATGTGGCATCAAACCAGGCAACCTGTTTGATACCATGATTGATTTCGCCTTCAAGAGTTCAGGGTTCTCGGTCGATCTTGGGTATAACCTTTATTGGAAAGATAGCGAATCAATTTATCTAAAAAATGGTCAAAAATTTAACGATCAGAATTTGGTTATTGCCGATCCAACATACCAGACACAAACGCAAACACTGAGCATTGCTGATCATACTGCTCTTAAGAAACTTACGACTGATGACCTTGATCTTTCTACCGCCAGAACGCCATCTGTCCTTACCAACAAACTCTTTGGTGGATTCGGATACACCTTCAGCATTTATGAGAAGCACCTCTGCTCAGTTGGTATCGGCGGTTCATATGAGTTTGCCACCAACAATAGTGACCTTGAAAACTATGCTCTTTGGGCAAAAATAGGCTTTTCTATATAATAATACGCTTCTTAAAGAAGATATTTACGAGCCAGGGCTTGATACCTGGCTCTTCTTTTTATCGGTATTAGATCGATTTTCGCGATCAACTTTTCTATCTGAAAACATCATCCTGCTTTTATCTAGGAAATGGGGCTTTTGCCTTCATGCTGGTTTTTTCGTAAGCTAGAGTCATGTTTTTATTAAATAACAAATAGTCAATTCAGCCCAGGGCATTTTTGAACCTATTATTTTGGGGGTTATATCATGGTGAAGATAGGGAATCTTCGAACAGTTTTATTTATAGCACTCATGGCCTTAGGCCAACCGTTTCATGTATGTGCAGCACAAGCGGCACCTACTGCAACGGTAAAAAACTTTGCCGCTGCACTCTATTGTTTCCTCGTAGGGATCAATACGCAATTGGATGAGGTTGCAAAATGTAGAAATGCGCAACAGACGTATACCGAACTCAAGAAAATCAGAAACATGCGACTCACTTTTGACGGTGACCATGGAGTAAGGCTTGCAGCTGGAAGTACCGAAGTAGTTTTTAAAAAACTCAATCTTCGTCTTCAATCTGAAGTGCTTCCTAAACTCCTGCTTTTAACACCAAATGATCGTTATGACGCTCTTGCAAATATACTTCGTACCACCATTGTTAAAATTGGTAAACAGCTTTTTACTAAGTTTGACGATGCAGATTATGCACATGATATATTTGCCGCAAACCGCTCTGCTGAACAAAGAGCAGTAACTAACTACAATGCACTTCTTACCACGATTGATGGGGCCCTTGCACCACTCATCGCACAACGAGCACCACAACCTCAAGCTCCTCAACCTGCAATCAAACCCGTCGTTGTACCTCAGCAGCCCAAAGCTCCTGTAATACAGCCTGTTCCACAAAAGGTACAAACAAAACCAGTTATTACAACACAAAAGCCAGTTCAACAGCCTGTCGCACCAAAACCCGTCACACCAAAAATTGAACAACCAAAAAAAGTTACAACCGTTAACCCTACCGTTGCTCCTGCACAAAAGCAGCAACCCGAAAAACCCAAAGCCGTAACACCAAAACCAACGCAGCAAAAAGCTGATATACAAGCTCTTCAAAAAGCTTTATCTGAGCTTACAGAATGTCTTAAAACTCATGATAAAAAGCCAGCAGGAAAAGTGCCAGATACAAAGCCTACAGCACCTGCTGCAGTTAAACCTGTCGTTAAACAAGCACTACCAACGCCGTCTAAAGCACCTGTTCTGCAACCACGCAAGCAACAAGAACAGGAGCCCATAGCATCGCAAGCTCCTGTTCTAGCAACGCCAGTTGTTTTTGAACAAAAATCAGGCGTAGCAGAAACAAGTCCAATAAAAAAACAACCAATCATACCTGCTGTATCACAACCACAATCATCTGGTGATGATGCTCAAGCCCTAGCGCTTACCATTGAGACACTGGATCGTGAAAAACCGGCAGAACAAACGCCAGTAGACCCAAAAGACATAGAAACATTCGCTTTACTAGAAAGAGCAGCAAAACGCGTAGCAGCTGAAAAGCTGGATGAAGCAAATTATGCAAAAAATCCAGAGCATGTTCAACGCAAAGCTCTTGAAGATATTCTTACGAGCTATAACGAAAAACATCCAGCATCTGCAGTTGTCCCAAAAGATCCTATAGCACCTATTAAAGAACTTTTAGTGCCACAAGCAACCGATAATGATTTTTGTGCGCAACTTTGTTTGGCTCTTACGCCTAAACGCTATATCGAACAATCTATCAACACACAGATCAACGATCTTAATAAGGCATTGGCACATAACTTTTCAGAAATTATCAGCGCAAATGGACGCAAAGCGCTTCAACAAGAATTAAGCAGCCTCGAATTTGACCCAAAAAAATACGCTATCGAATCAATGCTTTATACAACAGCCTTACAGTCTAAAAACCCTGAAGCATCGCTCAACACTCTCAGTGAGATGTTTGAATATGCTCCACGTGAGGAATGGAAAGAGCTCATAGAAAAATTGAAATATCCTTGTGAAATGATGCTATCGCTTCCACAACCACCAGCCACAGTTACCATCAATCACCTTGGTGATTATATACAATGGTATCTGAAAGATTTTGCGCCTAATCAGCCATGGAGAAAAACAGTTAAGCCTCAGCTTAATTTCTTATGCGAACTTCTCTACGCCGAAGGCTGTGAAAAAGCCGCCCAAATGAGTATCAATTATGCAGAACGCTATATTGAACCATCATTCATAGAAGAGATTGGCGCATTATAAAAGCTCTCAACACCCAACCCATCCCAACCTCACAAGAAATAAATTCTTATGGGGTACCGGGGGGCACCCGGAAGAGCCCTTTTGCTCATGCAAAGGGGCTCTTTCAATTGTGATATCTTTAAATGAATCGCTAATCTGCGCATCGCGCAGGAGAATGATGGCAGGCTACTTTGTGCGTGCCGTATGAATAAGATCGATTGCTTGTTCGACTGTTTTGATTTTTTCGGCATCTTCATCTTTAATCTCGATCCCGAATGTTTCTTCAAAGGTCATGATGATCTCGACAATATCAAGTGAATCAGCGCCGAGATCTTTAAAAGTTGATATAGGGAGAATATTGCCTGCAGGCATGCTGAGCTTTTCAGCAATAATGGCAATAACTTTTTGACTGGTATCTTCTTGAGAAAATGACATAAATTACTCCTGTAAACAAATTCACAAACACCCAATTTCAAGGCTTTGAGAATACCGCAATTTCAAAAATTTTCTACATTCCACCGGACATCTCGATGCCCCGTCCATAGCATTAGGGCCTGCTTACTTTTGGTTATTCACTCGCCACCGTCATACCCGCAAAAGCGGGTATCCAGCGATAAATAGGATATAGTTGGGGCTGGGTCAACGCCTACGCGGAGACGACGTAAAAACTCAATAGAGCCTAACAAAAAGCAAAATGCTTAACACGTTCACGCTACCCTGGCGAAGCGGTTCAAACGTAGGCATGATTTTTTACGAATCATGTATATGAGAAAGTATCGAAACATGAATGAGAATGTTAATTTTTAGAAGGTTTAGAAGCCTCGTTATCTGAGCTCTTTGTTTCTTCAGGAATTTCTTCAAGATCAAGTGCAAGCTCAGTTTTTTCTACCTCTTTACCAAAAAATTGTAAAATGCTTTCAAGATCTGCTGGCGTACTGAATGAAAAGATTTGCTTAGTCGGCCATTCATGTTTCAAAATTTTTGCTAATCCATTACCAGGACCAACTTCAATAATCACATCACACGATTCAAAATGGGCCATTGATGGCCACCATAAAACCTGCGAACTAACGTGTTTAATAAGCGATTCTTTAAGTTCAGTATGTTCAGTAATAGGTTGAGCAGCAACGTTATTTATGAATGGAATCGTCAAATCTTTAAGATCAACTTTAACCATATAGAGCGCCAACTGATTACCAGCCTCACGCATCAGACGAGAATGAAAGGCACCGGCAACATTGAGTGGAATAACTTTAGCACCGGTAAGAAGGACATCTTTGGTCACTAATTCAAGTTCAGGCAAAGTTCCTGAAACAACAAGCTGTTCTGGCGCATCATAATGTACAACCTCGGCAACTTTGCTCATCCCTGTCGGATCATCGTAACGGCAACAAATATCGTGCAAAATATCACGAGAAAGACCATTAATAGCAATCATTGATCCAGGCTGTGCAAGAGAGGCCTCGTCCATAAATGTTGCTCGTTTTTTAAGCAAATAAAGCGCATCAGCAAAATTGATACCACCTGCAGCAAAAATAGCTGCATATTCTCCAGAATTATGACCTGCAACAATATTGGGAACAATACCATATTTGGTATTAAGTAAGGTATAAAGCGACGCACTTAGTAAAAAAATCGAGGTTTGAGCATTGACCGTTTCGCGCAACTCACGATCTGAGGACGCAAAACAGAGGCGTACAAAATTTTGATCCAAGCATTGTGATGCTTGTTCAAAATTTTCTTGCACGCACCGCTCTCGGTCGTATATTTCTTTTCCCATCCCAAGGACCTGTGATCCTTGACCGGGAAAAATCATACCTATTTTCATAACGTTCTTCCTAACCTCGTTTTTATATAACCGCCATTTCCCCTGTTATGCGCTACCACTCAGGGCTAATGAGCTTGAGGCGTGCTTTTACCACAAGCGCAAATCCAGATTGCTGTTTTGCGTCAGGTTTGTCGTACTGGACAACAAGCTGTTGCCAATATGCACGAGCCTGCTCAAAATTACGGAGTGACCAATAGTAGTTTCCTAAATAATAAAGTCCTGCTTCATGAGCCGTACTTGAGCGATCATTTGCAAAAGAGGTCAATGCCGCCAAGCCTTCAGCCTGGAACTTAGGACTATCAATTTTCATCAACGCTAATTTCAATGCATAAAACTGTTGTAATTCACGGCTTGCTATTGCAGGTACCGTTGCGGCCATAATATCGATGGCCTCATCAAGTTTGCCAAGATTAAGCAATGCCTCGGCATAATATGCGCGGAAAAGAGGCGCAATACCTGCACCACGGTGCTGGTGATAGCCGTCATCAAATACCTCAGCTACTTTCTTCCATTTTTCCGCATCACTCCCAAATTCAATCGTCCCATTGGTTATTACGGTTTTAGCGCCAATTGGTGCATCATAATACCGTAACGCCTCAGAAAAAGACTTTTGGGCCGATGTTTGAACCCATTCGCGATAATAGCTAAATCCAATAAGTCCAAAAATTGCGATCACCAAACCGCCAGCTCCTATCAAAAGCTTCTTACGGTTTGCTACCGCAGCTTCAATGGACTTATCAAACCACAAGGTAACTCTATCTACCAAGGGAATCATGTCTTTCTCCTGCGCTTCTTATCGCGCGAAAAAATGAACAAACATACATTTTTCACTCTACCAACATCACGCATTTTGTATATTAATACGCAGATTTATGCGTATTTTGCACATATTTATCTTTTCTATTTGTATTATTGTTACTGAGCGAAATATTCCAGGCCTGTACAATGGCCTGTTCGATACCTAAAGCACTTACATTGCCATGACAAATGAGTACGGTCCCGTTAACCCCTAACAACAATGCGCCACCGCGAGGAGCGCAAATAGCAGGAAGGCCAGGAGCCTTAGCAGCTAACATTGCCCCAACAGCTTCCATGGTTTTAAGCAGCACATTGCCAGCAAAGCCGTCACACACTACTACATCAGCACGACTGGCAAAAACATCATATGGTTCAATATTACCGATAAAATTAAGATTATCTTTTTGCAAAAGGCAAAACGCCTCTTTCCCAACACTGTTCCCTTTTCCTTGTTCATGCCCATTACTTAATAAACCAACACGAGGCCGCATGATCCCCATAGTTTGTTCAGCATAATGAGCACCAAGATGTGCAAATGTTTGCAAATAACATGGTCGACACTCGGTGTTAGCTCCTACATCAAGAGCTAGAACAGGATTTTGCTGTGTTGGCAAGAGCACCGAAATCGCTGGGCGCTCTACGCCTTTTTTTCTGCCGACAAATAAGACTGCTGCCGTCATAACGGCGCCAGAATTTCCGGCCGATACAACAGCAACATTTTTTCCGCTAGTAATACTGATAACAGCTTGAACAAGCGATGATTGAGGATAACGACGGACTGCGGCTACTGGCTCAGCCGCCATGTCAATTACTTCAGGCGCATCAACAATGCTTATCGCATATGACTGCCAGCTACGATCATGGTCATACAACCACTGCTCGATACGATGGCCTGGCCCGTAAAAAGCAACGGGAATAGATGTACGTGCTGCCGCAAGGCCACCTTCAAGAGTCACCTCTGGAGCACGGTCTCCCCCCATCACATCAACGGCAATCATGATAAACTACGTTATTTTTGCTCGTGGCTTGAAGCAGCCTTTTCTGCGCTTTCAGCTTCTTGCTGCAAAGAACGCATTCTTGAGGCCTGGGCCTCACGGGCTTGGCCACGTGCATACATGCGATCGGTCTTAGTACGCAAAATCTTTCTGCCTTTATAGTACCCACATGCTTTGCAAACTTGGTGTGGCATTAATGGGGCCTGACAAGTTTGGCAGCCGGTAATGGCTTTGGGTTTGATACCTTTATTTGCAGAACGCTGATCACGTCGCTTACGAGATAATTTCCGTTTGGGTACTGGCATGTAAATCTCCTACCAACTAATACGTGTTGTTTCTCAAAGAAAACGCATAATATCCTAATTTTTAACGACTATTTTGTCAAAGCTCTGCTACGCAGGTTGTAAAAATGGACAATTTTGGCAGACTATGGTTCAGTTGTGCGTTTCTGACGCACAAAATCCAATAATCCCACCGAAAAACAGAGGAGCTCATCCATGAGTACAATCAGCATGGAGCTGGTGAAAAAATTACGTGATAAAACCCAAGTCGGCATGATGGATTGCAAAAAAGCGCTTGAACAAGCCAATGGCGACTTTGAGCAAGCGGTCGAAATACTCCGCAAAAAAGGCGCAGCTGTTGCTGCCAAGCGTGCAGAAAATGTCACCAACCATGGCCGTATTGAAAGTTTTGTATCCGCTGACAGTATGGTGGGTGTCTTGGTCGAAACCGCCTGCGAAACCGATTTTTCTGCCAATACCGATGCGATGAAGCAATTTGTCATCGATGTTGCTGAACATGTCGCACAAAAAAATTCTGCGTCTGTTGAAACGCTTATGGCCGAAAGCTTTGCCAAAAATACTAAAATTTCTGTTCAACATCTTCTTGACGAACTTGTTGCTAAAATTTGTGAAAATACCAAAATTAACCGCTTTGTTCGTTTTGCAGTTACCGGCAATGGGCTTATTCATACCTACATCCATCCAGGATCAACTGTTGGCGTTATGGTAGAACTTGCATCTGACAAAGATATCCGTCAGCAGCAAGATGCTCTACGCACTATTGCCAAAGATATCTGCATGCAAATTGCGGTTACCAACCCCGTGTGCGTAGCGCCAGAAAATATTGATGCTGACATAGTTGCAAAAGAACGCGCAATTGCTGAAGAGCAACTTAAAACAAGTGGTAAACCGGCCAATGTCATTGAAAAGATTATTCAAGGCAAGCTTGAGAAGTTTTACCAAGATGCATGTTTGATTCGTCAACCATTCATTAAAAATGATAAGATCACCGTACAACAATATATTGCTGATGCAACTAAAGGGCTTGGTCTTACCATAACGGTCAAACAGTTCAAACGCTTTGCAATTGGACGTTAACATCTTACCAAAAGGACCGACATGCAAACCGTGTTGATCAAGATAAGTGGAGAGCTCTTAGGTGGCTTAAACTCATCATCATCGCAACGTGTCGACGCTACTTTTGTACGATCTATTGCTCAAGATATTAAGCAGATTGCAAAAACGCATAACGTTCATTTTGTCATCGGCGGAGGAAATTTTTTTCGCGGAGCTCGCGATGGCATAGCTGCAGGGCTTAGGCAACCGGTTGCTGACAGCGTTGGAATGCTTGCAACAGTTATGAATGGCATCATGTTGCACGAAATTTTTGATACCGCAGGAATTACTTCAACCGTGATGAGTGCATTGCCAATACCAGGGGTTGTCGCACCCTGTTGTCAGGAACATATTGATAAAGCGTGTGCCGATCATACGCCAATCATTTTTGTTGGCGGCACGGGCAATCCGTATGTAAGTACTGACACTGCAGCGGTAATCCGCGCGCTTCAGGTTAATGCCACAAGTATTTGGAAAGCATCAAATGTTGATGGCGTCTATGACAATGATCCTGCAACGCACGAAAATGCACGTCTTATCAAAGAGATTTCATACCATGACGCATATCAGCAAAATATACGTGTTATGGATATGAGTGCAATAACGCTTGCGCAACAGCATAAAATTACACTTCGTGTATTTAGTATTTTTACACCAGGTGCGCTTTTGAATGCTGCTCGAGATAATAATTTTGGAAGTACGATACATTAATCAGGGGACTATACCATGATTGAAATAGCTTTTAGAGAAGGTGATTCAAAGAGTTTTGAAACGCTTCTCAAACAATACATGGAAGCACCGCTCAAACATTACGAAAAAGAACTAGCTTCAATTCGAACCGGACGCGCATCAATAGCATTACTTGAAAACATTAAAGTCGATGCTTATGGGCAATTGATGACGCTTAAAGAAGTTGCAACGTTGGGTGCCCCAGATTCTCGCTTGCTTACCATTCAACCATGGGATAAATCGATTATCTCTGAAATTGAAAAAGCAGTTGCAGTATCTGACCTTGGCGCCGCACCGATCAATGATGGCAACTTGATTCGCATTCAACTGCCACAAATGAGCGCATCACGCCGTGATGAACTTGTTAAACTTTTGAGTAAAAAGACCGAAGAATGCAAAGTATCACTTCGCAACATTCGTAAAGATTTTCACAACGAAGTTCGTGATGCTGATAAAAAACACATTATCTCCGAAGACTTTGCAAAACGTCTCGCCGATTTGTTACAAAAAATAACTGATCAATATATTGAAAAAGCTGATCAACTCAACGATAAAAAAGCAGCTGAAATCGGCCACATCTAAATTTTGCAGGGCCCCGCAATCGCGGGGCCTTTTTTTTCATCGTAACTTTCTGTACACTCGGGTAAACAAAAACAAAAATCCTCAGCCGGGTGTAAAACAATGTCACAACACTTTACCCATCTTCATCTTCACACCGAATTTTCGCTCCTTGATGGCGCGATACGCATCAATGATTTGCTTTCGTTTGCTAAAGAACAACAGTGGAAAGCTGTCGGCATATCCGATCATGGCAACATCTTTGGCGCGGTAAAATTCTTTCAACAAGCAAACAAGATGGGCATTAAGCCAATTCTTGGCATTGAGATGTACTTTACTCCTGATGTTGCAATTAAAAATGCGCAAGAACGCTACTTTCACATTCTGCTCATCGTACAAAATCGCATTGGATACAAAAATTTGTGCCGTTTGATCGCATTGTCTTATCAACAAGGCTATTACTTCAAACCGCGCATCGACTATGCGATGCTTGAAAAACATTCAGAGGGACTCATTGCGACAACCGGCTGTTGCAGTGGTCATATCTCAACGCTCATCCGAGATGGCGCGATTGAACAAGCTAATGAACGCACACAATGGTTTTTAGACCGTTTTGGACGCGATCGTTTTTTTATTGAACTACAACCGGCTGAATTTGATATTCAGGTACAAACTAACAATGTACTCATTCCTTACGCACAACAAATGGGTATTAAGTGTATTGCGACAACCGATGCCCATTATTTGCACAAAGACGATCGTGATGCGCACGAAGTCATGCTTTCGATACAAACCAAAGATCAGATTGATAATCCGGAACGCTTTTCGTTTGGAGAATGTCACCCCTACGTCCGCACAACGCAAGAAATGCTTGATGCCTTTCCTGCGCTTCCCGAAGCGGTGTGGAATACCGGATTTGTCGCCGATCAATGCGATTTTAATTTTGAATTCGGCAAATTATTATTTCCCCAATTTCCAATTCCAGAATCATACACGCAGGCAACATACTTTGAAAAATTATGTCGTGACGGTCTTGAACAACTTAAAACGCAGGGTCTTATTCCAGCAGATAAATCTGCAATCTATGATGAGCGGCTACGGGCTGAAATAGAACTCATTATTAAAATGGGATTTGTTGGCTATTTTTTGGTCGTCAGTGATTTTATTCAATGGGCAAAGCGTCAGCATATTCCCGTCGGTCCTGGAAGAGGATCTGCAGCCGGATCACTTGTTGCCTGGACCATGCAAATTACCAACGTTGATCCTCTTAAATACAACCTCCTGTTTGAGCGATTCTTAAATCCAGAACGCGTCAGCATGCCTGATATTGATATCGATTTTTGCATAGAACGCCGCGAAGAAGTCATTGATTACGTCAAAGAAAAATACGGACACAACTGCGTGTGCCAAATTATTACCTTTGGTACCATGATGGCCAAAGGAGTTATCAAAGACGTTGCACGCGTACTGGGATTTCCTTTCCAAGACGCCAACGCCATCACTGAGCTCATTCCAGAACAACTCAAAATCACGCTCCGCGAAGCCATTGAACAAGAACCACGCTTGGCGCAATTGATTGAAAGCAATCCTAAAGTAAAACATCTTTTTGATATCTGCTTTAAGCTTGAAGGGCTCACGCGCCATGCGTCCAAACATGCCGCAGGCGTTGTGATCTCGCCCGAAAATTTGGCCGATTGCCTTCCGTTATTCAGCACGCCAAAAAGTAATGACCTAGTTTCGCAATATGCGATGACCGAACTTGAAACCGTTGGCTTTTTAAAAATGGACTTTTTGGGTCTGCAAAACTTAACGGTCATCGATCGCGCTCTTAAAGCAATCAACGCTCATCACGGTATTGATATTAATCTTGATACAATTCCCCTTGATGATGCTAAAACATTTGAACTGCTCTGCAAGGGCAAAACCAAAGGCGTATTCCAATTTGAATCTGAAGGAATTCAGGAAGTATTACGTAAGCTTCAACCTGATCGCATTGAAGATCTTATTGCGGTTAACGCGCTCTATCGTCCGGGCCCACTCGGTTCAGGCATGGTCGATGACTATATCGATCGTCGCCACGGGAAAAAACAGGTTGTTTACATGTTCCCTGAGCTTGAAAGCGTTTTAGCAGAAACCTAT
>JBAZHB010000034.1:0-13086 GCA_041652535.1 Candidatus Babeliales bacterium | reverse complement strand
TGTATGTGCTCTCCTGGTCAAGCTGGTTGGACATATCCTTACCGCAGTACATCTTTGTCAGTTCCCTTACGACCGGGATATTGATATCCTTCGGCCTCTTGATGTTAGCGAAATTGTAGTAATCGTCCGGCTGCAGGTTCCTGAGTTTCTCCAGATTGCTTGCGTTGATGATCTCACCGCTATTGAGCGTAATTTCGCATTCGCCGATAGAAACGAGAGTCGAGAGAACCATAAACTCAAAAACAGCATCGAGGTGATAATCCTTCGTAAACCAGACATTTCCGGACCGCGGTAGCAGTTCAAGAATTTCGTCCTTGTTCACTACCATACTCTGATCCCTGTCGTTCATCATCTTTAGGATAGCCTGGGCGTAGATGCTCTTGTCCACAACGAGTTCGCCGGCCTTGTAGCATCCAAGACCCATTAGGACTGCCTCACCGTCTTTGTTGCTCTCCGTAGGACGAATGATCTTGGCAATAGTTCCCTTGATATAACGGTCAATATTATCGTGAGAAATTGTTTGATTGGCGTATGTGAATGCCGGGTAATAAGGAACGTTTGCAACAAACTGATCCTCAATGATTTCACTGGCCACACTGTCGAAGATTTCCATCTTGGAAGCGCCATATCCAGGAAGTGTATAGGAATGGAGAGTCTTTGCCTCGTTATCTCCATAATACACCTGTGTGCCGTTCAGGTAGCAGGCATCGAATGCGCGACGGGCCTTGATGAATAGGTCCTCAAACTTTCCCTTATAGTGTATCTTATGAGCAGAATCAGCAGACATGTACTGGCTGAATGCTGCACCGTACAGGACAACGAGGTTTTTGAACTCATCGCTAAGGTTGTCCATAACAAAGTAAACCTCATCAGCCTCCATATTCCTTACCTTCTTGTCAGCCCGGAATATCGGCATGAATATCATATAGAAATGCTGCTTCGGATGTGTCGTGGACTTTTCGTTAGGATTGCCCAGGAAGATATAACCGTCTCTTGTAACCTTATGACTTCTCCAGTCTATCTCGTGTGCATAGATCTGGAAGCCCGTTCTGTATGGATTGCCGGTGATGCCGAGCACTTCCACGATGAATTTGAAGAAAGACTCGTCCTTGCGGCTCTGCGGCATTGTCTCTGCCACCTGAGCAATCAACTGGTCGAAGTTAACACTTCCCTCAGTCCTGATGTGATATTCCTCATTCTCATCATTGTAATCGAAATACTGGCCGGATGTTGCCTTGATGACAAGCTTAGCTGCGCTGTCGATTGTATCCTTCAGAAGTTCAGCATTAACGGCAAACTCATCGGTAACGCAAAGGTCATTCACAAGTGACATTGCACTCGCGCCATTGCTCTTATTCAAATCACCCTGGAGGAGTTTGATTGCAGAAGCATTCACAATGCGCTTTGCCATTGGGATTCTGGACTTGCGAGCACCTGCAAAATTGCTTTCAATCTTGCCATATATGATATTTACGACATCAGAAACAGTCTTGAAGTCAGGCACGGCCATAAGACCAGTGTCAGCCATCATCTGCTCCCAATACATATCGTATGTAATAAGTCCAGGATTGTCATTAGGAATATCCTGGTCTGCAATCTTCTCAAACTGTTTGGTCAAGGTCTTCAGCACCTCACGCTGTGCCCTGCCAAGCTTAATCAATTGGAAGTTTTCAAAGTATGAGGGATGGACTGGGAACAGTTCAACATAATCCTGCAAATGCGAGTGCATATCGCTGAACAACGGTGTGAACTTCTCCAGATGTGTCCTGATGGCAGCCTTCTGCTGCTCTGACTTCCTGAGCAAACGCTGTTGCACGACAAACGACACATCCTCCTTGCGTATTGTAAGATCGGTATACCTATCCTTCACCTTCAGCATCATCTCTGCCGCAAAAGCGAACTCCTTCGACTGATAAATCATCTCCTGTACTCCAAACATAAATGCAAAGCGGCCCTTTGTACACTGCTGCCCCAATGCCTGGAGCACCTGGAGGTCCTGATTGAGTTGTCCCACTGCGGCGTGTCCCCTCAAGTAAGCCAACAACTCATCAATAATGATAAGCAGTCCCTTGTCCGGGAACCTACCCTCGAATGCCACCATCATATCGTCCAACTGCTCACTATACATCTTCAGCGAATCAGGATCGAATTGATAATCCACAACAATATCATCCAGATACCTCTGAATCTGGAACGTCACGATATCCCACAGCTTCCTGTCTGTCTGCATCTCGAAGCGGTGCACCTTGTACTTGCCTGCAATCGGTTGCATAATGTTCTTCGCAGCTTCGTTTGTCACTTTCTCAAGGTAATCTCCATTCTCCGCAACAAGCGATACTAGCGACATCAAATGGGATTTACCAGTACCATAGCTGCCGATAATCTGGATACCCTTTTGGTTCCTCTCCCCGAACTTCATATTCTTGACAATCTCAGGTATGATGGTCTTTTCAAAGTACTCTGGGTATACGAAAGACTTCATTATGTCTTCACAATATTCTTTGCTGTACAGTTTGTCAAGTTGAATCACATCAGTGATCGGCTCAAATTGGAGGATGTCGCGGTATTTCATATGATCGTATAACTTATATCAGATTGGTTAATCGTTATTTCTGAATTCTTGTCAAGAAAGAAAAGCCTCTGAGCATCCATCAACCCAGGCCACATCAGTACCGTCAGAGAATTTTTCGAAATCCGCTTCAATAGCCCCACCACATCCAAATGAAGTTCCGGCTCGAAAAGAATGCCCACATTGCAAAGCAACACCACGTACCCCAACTCATCATCCTTGAAAATGTGCTGTCTGACAATTCTCTCCACAGCCTCCGCGATCTCCATCTGGAATTTAATTTCACTCTGCCCATACTTCCATCCAATCCGTCCAATCACATCAGCAACCTCCCTACCAACATCCAGTACATTCGGCTCCTCAGCAATTCTCTCATCCCTGATAACCACCAGCCTATACCTAGCCCCAGACGCAATAACCCGCCGCATCTTCTCGGTGTAATTATGTCCACAAATTATCATTAGAGAATATCCTGCCTAAAATCAAACTAAATTACAAAAAAACTGATACAAACCTCGCGTTTTCTTCGTTATCATTCTATATTTTCTCGCGTACTAGTGCGAATATCGCGAATTAGCAGTTGTGCCCAGCGTCAAAAAATGGTTCTTCGTCACATTTGGTGATCGATTAACCACTCCTAAATGCTGTTCTCAATTGTGATAATTTCTATCGTCTTGTGCCAGTAAAAGAAAGCTTCCGGATTCGATTTTTTCAGCTTGTTCAACTTGTTATATAGCGGATTGGAAATCAACCAATCTTTGATTTGCATGGGGTTGTCAAATTTCTCGATTTCTGTCTTATCCAATGAAATCAACGCGGAAAGGTAAGAGGCTTTAGATGCGGAAATAATGGCTTTCTCAATGTGGTAGTTTTCAGAGAAGATGAATCCAGCCACTCTCCTGATACCTGACTGTAACTCATCAAAATCTCCTTTACCCAATTCTCCTCGACTTGTAATGCAAAGGGCAGTATGAAAGATGTCTGCCAACACATCAGTTTCATTTTTGTCGATTGCCTTTCTGTAGGCCAACTCGGTTCTTGCAAACCGGTGGAATGTCTCTTTTACGATTTTCAAATTGGTACTTCTATCGAACAAGCTCCCAATATCGTACAACTGCTTTATAATTTCCATGCTCATACTATCCTCGCCTTTATAGTAAGGGATCCCCGTAGTGTTTGGTGCAAAAGCAGTTAGTTTGTCTCCCAACAAATCATCTAAACAAGGAACCCTGACCGAAAGTAGATTCCCTTTTAAGGGAACAAATTGAGAAACGATGGACCGTTCCTCAATTTTAGTATATCCAATTTCCTCAAAAAGGATATCGAGTAAAACATACTCTTCTTCTTTTGCGGTTTTGTGGATAGGTAGATAAAAAAACAAATAATGAGCCTTCTCTATATCGCTTTCAGTAGTTCGCTGCTGTGGTTTAACATAGGAAAATCCTTGCATATTTGCCACAAGTCTCAATGTTTCATCTAAATGCTTAATTCTGTGAGCAATTAATATATCTATATCAATTGATAATCTTTTTGAAGAATTGAAATGTAACATCAATGATGTACCACCCTTGAAAACAAACGGCAGCCCAACTTGTACAAGACCTTCCAATAAAAGCAATGAACGGATGACTTTTTCGACCAGAATTCTATCGGCATTCCTATTGGATTTGGAGACCTTGGTAATCCACTCGATGTTTAGTTGTGTTGTATCAATCATTTCATTATTTCGGCAATAGTTGAACGTAATTGCCGTTAATTTGATTTATCATTTTTTCAATCTCTTCCTTTTTCCCCCTCCGGGATGCGTATCTCAACAGTTTGTTTTTGTTGACTGTGTATTTCGTATATGCTTCATTGAATAATATCTTCTTCTCCCTGCCCTGGTAAAACTGAAACAGATTCTCATCACAGAACAAATCGACCAATATTTTTTCAAGTGTAATAGTGTTGATGTTGCCGATGGATTGAAGAGGAGCTTCGGAGATAAGGGGCTTTACAATGATGGGATCGTTGGTCTTCGAAACGTATAGTTCTAGGATGCTATTGTTGGGATTTAAAAATACCTTGCTGTATTTTTCCCTCAGTGAATAGAAAATGGCCTCCACGCTCTCTTTATCAACTTCTATCAATGTGAAATGTTTGTTGGAAATATGCAATGCAAATTCATTAAAAAACGATGTATTCCATACACAAACGGTACTGTAAGGAAATTCTGAATGTATTTTCTTGTAAATAGATACGGTCTTATTGTATATTTCTGGAACATAATCAATTGTTTTGCCTATCGTGTAAATTCCACGCCCTTTTCGCTCCAGGACACCTTTTAAAACCAGATAATAGATTCTCCAATTGATCGTTGCTTGTTTTATATCAGGTTCAAGACTCCGATAAAAATTGGAAACGTCACTGGTTTTAAAGACTTTTTCCTCTCCAAAAAAGTTTTTTAACTTAGTGATATGTAGTCTGTCGGTTGTGATGATGATGTAAATTTGATATCACAAATATATATCTATATTTTGGCAATATCAAATATAAATTGCCGAAAATTTGATATTTCGGCAAGAATAACCTGCGTGGTGGTCGATATGATTGACAAAGTCAGGTCGAAGTGGGTAACTTTAAACGGGTTTTATCCGGATAATACATTTCGGATCATTTACAATGCCTCGGCCCTAAAGTAAACAATCTCTTTTTTCCCCGTATAGTTAACGACTCTCTGCAGGTCTTTCCCCACAATTACTATGTTAAACCTTCGTGTTGCAAGCATACCGGAGAAAGAGCCTTTACAATCACCAATAGTCAAAGACTTATTCTTATCATTCCAGGAAAATGTAATAGTGGAATAAGCCCCGTTTTCATAATTGTAATTGTCGTTTTCATCTTCATACAAGGTGAATTCGCCATTGGCGCCTTCATAAATACGGATTTCCAGATCGTCCCATTTCTTTTCTGTGGCATACTGTACTTTGGGCCCGATGGGCAAAATGCTTCCGGCCTTTACATACAAAGGAATGATATCCAAAGGAACCTCCTTCTTGATGGTTTGGCCGCCGCTGGATGTTGAACCGGTCCAGAAGTCATACCAGTCATTACCTTCTGGCAGGTAAACATCTTTGGTTTTTACAAGTTGTGTCACAGGGCTGACCAACAAAGATTTTCCAAACAGGTATTCATCGTTTATGTCCAGGGCTTGTTTGTCATGTGCATAATCCATGACAAGTGCCCGCATCATGCTTGATCGGTGAGCCGTAACGTCCCATGAAGTCGAATAAATGTAAGGCAAGAAGCTGTATCTCAAGTTGATGTATTTTTCAATGGCATCGTATACCGGATCCCCTTTCCGACCAAACTGGTAAATCTCCCTTGGCGCACCTTCGCCATGCGAACGCATCATAGGCGTGAAAGTGCCAAATTCAACCCAACGAACATGAAGTTCCCGATATTCGAGATTTTCAAGAGGATTTTTAAAATTCCACAGGAAGAAACCACCCAGGTCGCTATTCCAGTAAGGGATACCGCAGAGTGACATATTCAAGCCTGCCGAAATTTGATTCCGCAGGGCATCCCAGGAAGCAACCACATCGCCAGACCAGACATTTGCTCCGTATCGCTGCTGGCCGGCAAAAGCCGAGCGGGTAAGAATAAACACCCGTTTTTCAGATGTTTGTTTGCGCTGATGTTCGGAAACTCCCCCAACGGTCATTAAAGGATAGGCGTTGCGTACTTTCCTGAATGAACCCAGCCAGGTGGCGGCATCAAAATCGGACGGTTTCGGGTTGAAGTGGTCCGGCTCGGAAGAATCTATCCACCATCCGTCTATTCCCAAAGAGAATAGCCCTTTGTCCAGGTAATTCCAATAAATATTCCGGGCCTCCGGATTGTATGCATCATAAACCCGGACACCCGATGGATAATCCATCCGGGGTGGCCAGATTTCCGACCCCGATTGAGGCCAGGTTTCAAAATTGAACAATGCATCTATCTTATCGAGTTCTTTGTATTGTTTTGTCATGGGGCCGAATGAATTCCATACCGAGATGATCATGTGCGCATATAACCCGTGTACGTCATCGACCATTTTCTGAGGATCGTAAAACGAGGCATTAAGGAATTCCATGGCATTCCAATGGTAATTGTTACCCCAGTATTGCCAGTCCTGGATAATACCATCGAGGGGCACGTTCAGTTCACGGAATTTCTTTACTACATCCAGCAATTCATCCTGGCTTTTGTATCGTTCCCGGCTTTGCCAGAAACCATACGTCCATAAAGGGAACATGGGAACCTCCCCGGTAAGGTCGCGCATACAGGCTAACACAGCATCGGCATTTTGTCCGCACATGAAATAATAATCAATCCCGTCGCCCACCTCGGACCGGAATAACGTATGTTGGGCATTATCTTCAAAAACTGTGGGAGAATAATTATCCCAAAACAATCCATATCCTTTCGAAGACAGGAAAAAGGGTATATAATCATCGGTATTGCCCTGGATCATATTCAGTTTCACGTTACGCTGTGACATTTTCCCCTGTTGTTGTTGTCCCAGACCGTAAATAAATTCGTCTTCGTCAAGAACGAATGATTGGGATACCGGATAAAACTCCGCTCCCGGGTCCTTTTCGGTTAAAAGTTGTGTTGCCTTGTTTGCATAGGCAATTTTCCCGGTTTTCAGGTTGATTGAAATGTTGAGTTTTTCGCTTTTCAACAACAATTCATCACCCTGTTGTTTTACTCTGAATGTAATTTTCTGCGGAGCCTGTACCACAGAAAGGCTCTGTTTTTCAAAACTTTTACCTATGGGATACTTTATTACCCTCACAATAGAAGAACCATAAAATTGAAGCTCTACCTGAACGTCATTGATTGTTGCCTTAATCCCAAAATCTGTCTTCCGGTAAGTCTGGGCATTACATGCCAGGCCGGTTACAACAACCAGTACCAGGCATAAATTAATTCTAAAAAATCTCATTTGGTTATTCAAATTTTTTAAATGCTTCTTCCATAATGGCTACTGTTGCCGTAGCGCCGCAACGGGAACACCCCGCTTTCCGGACAGCAAGTAATGCGTCAAGTGTCCGGACACCACCTGCCGCCTTGACCTTGACATTTGGGCCAACACTTTTATGCATGAGTTCAATATTTTCAATGGTAGCCCCCGTGTAAGAATACTTACCGTCATTACCTTTAACAAACCCAAAACCTGTTGAAGTTTTCACGTAATCGGCTCCGGCTTTTGTAGAGATTTTGCACAATTGAACGATGTCTTCTTTTTTTACAAAGAAATCTGTTTCAAAAATCACTTTTACAATGGCCCCGTTTTCATGGCAGGCATCGGTTACCGCTTTTATTTCTTTTTCTATGTAAGGCCAGTCGCCCTGTAAGGCTTTACCAATATTGATTACCATATCAATTTCCACAGCGCCGTCCCGGCAGACTTTTACCGCTTCAAAAACCTTAACTTCAATGGCAGAATTCCCGGCCGGGAACCCAATCACACTACCCACCAGCACGCCGGAATCCTTTAACAGTTCAGAGGCAAGCTTAACGGCATAGGGTTTAACACAAACCGATGCCACATTATACTTTTTAGCCACTTCACATTCCCTTTTCAGGTCATCATCTGTCATTACAGGATGAAGTATGGAGTGATCAATCATTTTTGCCAGGTCGTATACTTTTTCATTCATAGCCGGTTCCCTTTTAATTAATAATTACCTCAATATTATTCATTCTCAGCGGCGAGATCTTTGACTCGGGATTCGATGCCCGAATGGTGAGAGTGTGTGTCTTTTCTCCGGAAAGTCTTACCGGGGAGAGCTTTTGAGAATATTGTTTCCATTCTGGTAGCGGGGTTATGCTGTAACAAAGCTCTTTCTCAAATCCGTTGTAATATTTGATAAGCAGCAGGTTTTTGCCTTTTTGCAACCTCAGGAGCACAATCTCTGTGCTGTAGTTCACCCTTTCGGGAGAAAAATGAGCCGTTACATAGTTACCGTTCAACAGAATATATACGGCATTCCCGCTCCCTATCTCAACGGCTATGGTTTGCTCCTTACTGGATTCTATCTCCTGGAGGAAAACCACACTCCGACGTTGCCCTAAAGGAAGTGAAAGCTTTTTCCCATAAGGGAATTGGGGCTCAATGGTATATTCTTCCTGGCTTTCTTCCGGCACAAACCCAAATACTCCCCTGCCAGCTTTGCGATAGATATCGCCCCACTTTACACTGTTCCTATCCGTAGCCATTGTCGTAAAGGACAAAGAGTCCAATGTAACAGTCTGCACCTTGCCGTCAATTTCCACATCAATGGTTTTTCCTGTTTCATTTTGGGTAAAAAGCAGCACGGGAGCGAGTTCTTTCTTTTTATAAGTGAAAGTCCAGTTATAGGTGATAAGGCTTATGTAGCCGGCATAATAATTCAGGCTGGAATGACCGTATTCCGCTGTGGCGTTCATAGCCGTCAGGACCGGTTCATCCAAAATGTTATGCGGGATCATTTTGTACCCGTTTTTAAACGATATCTTAATGACCTCAATGCAGGATGAAAACGGTGCGGGGACCTCAATTTTCAATTCCCCGTTGCCTTTGCGGTCCCATGTATACTTTATCTTTTGCCCCGATGAAAGCATATTTACCGACTCAACCGCGCCTTCCACATTGGGAAGATGGATGGGTTGTCCGGCGAATTCCCTTTTTACAAAAAGATACAGATCACGATCCTTTGCAGTTACCTCTCCCCAGGGAAAAATCTGCCCAAAAGGGTTGCCGCGAGTTCCATAAATTGCCTGGCCGTTTGTCTTGACCCATTGGCCAACTCCTTCCAACAGAGCCTGTTCAAAATCCACAATACCACCATCTTCCATGGGACCAATGTTAAGCAGGTAATTCCCGCCCCTGCCGGTCACCCGGACCAGGTTTTGGATGTGTTCATCTATTTTGGGTTGCAGCTCGCCGCGAATTTGCCACGAACGGTAACCCCAGGTTTCTTTAAAAACCGAGGCGGCTGTCTGCCAGGGAACAGCCATTTGATAATCTGGAAATTCGTTGTCCGCCATGACGCAGAAATCGCCGCAATCATTGCCCAGTCTGCCGCTTATCATGCACCCGGGCTGGAGTCTGTTCACCAGGTCGTTCAGACCCCTGCTCTGCTCCGGAGTGAGGGAGCCCATATCGAACCAGATCTCCGAGATCTTTCCATATCGGGTCATGATCTCCTCTACCTGCTGCATGTTAAACTGGTAATGCTCCGGCGTAAGAGGATCTGCATTGTGGCTGGAAATGGGATAAGCCTGGGGAAAATGCCAGTCAATGAGCGAAAAACAAACTCCAAACCCTATTCCCCCTCTTTCACAGGCATCGGCAAGTTCCTTCATCAGGTCCCTGCCGTAAGGGGTTGCCTCAACGATATTAAACCGGGTAAACTGGGTGTGGAACATGCAAAAGCCATCGTGATGCTTGGAGGTGAAGACAATGGATCTCATTCCTGCCTTTTTGGCCAGGGCCACTATTTCATCGGGGTTCCAGTTAACCGGGTTGAACTGGTCTGCCGTGGCAGAATACCAGTCACTAAAAATCCCGGCAAAGGACTGTATCTGTTCACTGTAACCTTCTGTAACGGGTTTCCCGTCATAAACACCTCCGTAAACAGAATAGAGCCCAAGGTGGACAAACAGGGAATATTTGCTGTCCAGCCATTGTTGCGACGGTTTATTCTGACCCCAAAGCAATGTGACAAAACAGCAAAATATGATGACAAATATCTTCTTCATACTGTAAAAAAATAAAGTTATAATAATTCCACTAAACCTTTTAGGGTAAATGACATCGAAAGATAATTATCTATTTCCTCATCCATATGAAACGACAAATATGCCTTCTTCTTTTTGTGCTCTCCTTTGCAATTTGCAATAAGGCACAAGCCCAAAATCTTATTCTGAACGATTTGGAATATTTCCAGACACAGGGTGTTAACGTGCTGGTTTATAGCAATCTGTTTACCGGCGGATTTAACGACGAGAAAACAGCCGGAATTGAGATCATACACCACGGGGTGAGAACAGCGCAGGGCGGTGCCGTAAGACTCTCCAGTACACCGGAACAGTGGGACCTGGTGCCGGCAATACCTGTAAGGACAGTCAACTGGGAAGCACAGACGATAGAATCGGTATTGCGTTACGAAGACTACGATTTTGAATCGCGCGTGGTGGTATCGGCAAAAGGAAAAGGCGTAGAAATTTCCGTTTACCTGGACAAACCCCTTCCCGCAACGCTGGAAGGAAGTGCTGGCTTCAACCTAGAGTTCCTGCCCTCGCAATACTGGGGCAAGGCCTACCTCATGGACTGGGGACCCAACCGGTTCCCCCGCTACGTGGTGGGAAATACCGTCACCAAACCTAACAGCTAAAAGATCAAACAGTTCAAGGGATATGTAACCTCGGACGACAGGGGTACGGGCTGCTTCATAGACCCGCTCCCGCTGGAGACGGGGCATACCATGCTTCTGGCACCCGATGCGCCCGAACGGATGATGCTGATTACCTCGGACGATGCCGAGCTTATGCTTTTTGACGTCCGCGTACTGGCACAGAACGGATGGTTTGTGGTTCGCAGCCTGCTGCCGGCCGGAAAAACCGGGAAGGTTATTTCATGGACCGTGGAACCCAATGCGGTGGAAGGATGGATCAGGGAACCGAATATTGGATTCTCACAGGTGGGATACCTCCCGCGACAGGAAAAAGTAGCAGTCATTGAACTGGATAAACCGCTGGAAAAAGCATCGATTTACAAAATAGAAAACAACGGCGACAATACCCTGGTATTCAGCGGAGATATCAAGCCCTGGGAAGATTATTACAAATACCATTACGTAAAATTTGATTTCACAGCGGTCAACACCCCAGGTATTTACTATATCCAATATGGTGACTTTAAAACAAATAACTTCATTATAGACGAAACGGTTTACGACAAGATCACAGACGCTACCAGCGATATCTGGATACCCATACATATGAATCATATGTACGTGAACGAGGGTTACAGGGTATGGCACGGCGAACCTTTCAAAGAGGGTTACCTGCAGGCCCCGCCAAACACAGATCACTTTGACCTCCACGGGCAGGGCCCCACCACCGACACCCCGTATAAAGCGCTGGAAACGATTCCGGGATTGAACGTGGGCGGATTCTTTGACGCCGGAGACTTTGATATTGAAACCGGATCCAACATAAGCGTGGTACAGAACTTCGTCCAGACCTGGGAATACTTCAAGCCCCTGCACGACCAGACTTTTGTAGATCAGGACCAGCGCTATGTGGACCTTCACCGCCCCGACGGAACGCCCGACATCCTTCAGTTTATTGAACACGGGACGCTTCAACTGTTAGCCCAGGCCGAGATATTGGGCCACATGGCATCAACGCTTTCCAACTCGGTGCTGGATAACTACCACCACCTGGGCGATGCCGCCTCCATCACCGACGGCCTCCCCTACAACCCCAACCTCGGCCCTTACGAAGTGGCGCCCGACGGGCTTTCCAGCGGAGTGAAGGACGATATGTGGGCATTTACCAGTCGCAATCCCTTCCTGGACCAGATGGCCGCCACCATGTTTGCCTCGGCAAGCCGGGCCCTTAAGGGATACAACGACGAGCTTTCGGAAAAGGCACTGCAACAGTCAAAAAGGCTGCTGAAAGAATCAACCGAGATGATGGCCGCCATGCCCCAGGGTCGCCAGGGACGGGGCTTCGGAGGGGGAGCTTTTTCTACCAACCTGCAGCTTTACATCTCCACCGGAGAACAAACATATCTCGACAATTTTAACAAACAACTCTGGCCGGCTCTCGACCGTTACGTGAGCAACAACATCCTGGCCGCACTGTACGCCATACCCCATATGGACGCATCCTATAAAGAGAAGCTCCGTCCGTATGTGATTAAATACAAAGAATATATTGAACAGTTGGAAAATGAAAATCCCTACAGGGTACCCATTGATCCCGGGAACTGGGCCGGTAGCGGAGGTATAGTAAGTTTTGGAACCACAATTTGCTTTGCCAACAAGTATTACCCCGATATTATAGACGAAAGTCATGCTTTCAAAGCCACCGACTGGTTGTTTGGCTGCCATCCGTACCACAATTATTCACTGGTGGCTACGATGGGCGCCTCGCGTCCCAAAGCGGTTTTCTACGGCAATAACAGGGCCGACTTCTCGTTTATCCCGGGCAATGTGGCTCCCGGCATATTATTCAGAAAACCCGATCACTTTGAGAACTACGACGATTGGCCCTTCCTGTGGGGACAAAACGAAGGAACCATTGGCGGGAACACCGCGTACCTGATCTTCGGCTCTGTGTTTAAAGATATGCTCAGGGATTAGCGTACGACGTACCCCGGGTCAAATTCCTGACCCGGGAAGTTGAAAAAAATGATAAAAATATTTGGTTAATTTAATTAACTACTTTATATTTGTGTCATATTAATATCTTTAACATTAAAAATATGGATGAAA
>JBAZHB010000033.1:0-13328 GCA_041652535.1 Candidatus Babeliales bacterium | reverse complement strand
GTTCTTACCAACCATTTACCGCTAAATAAAGCTGCAGTTAATGACGACACCCCTCAAGTTGCTGACCGTCATTCTTTAACCTGGATATGATCGCATGGGCTTGTTCTTGAGTCCACCCGCTAGCTGCAACTCCTTGTTGTGTAAGAAAGAGCCGCTGTTGTGGTGTTATCGGGCTAAGGGGGTCTGCGAGCTCTTGGCTATCGTGGCATCGTCGTGTTTGGTTTTGTAACGCGATGATCCTGCGTATTACGGTCGATGCCTGAGCTCTATTTAGACCATCAAGAGGGATGTTGTTGAGTTCGAGTAGTTGTATCTGCTTATCGGTAGGTAGTTGGTCCTGCACACCGCTTGGCAAGTTACGCGTTGCGAATCTAACGCTCAAGTAACTTGTAGCAAAGTCCTCACACCAGCGAATGCACGCTTCAAAAGAAACAGCGTTTTGAATAAGTGTCGTTCTCAAACCCTCGGGCTGGTAGAACTCAGCGATAAAACCACCATTAATCGGGCTGACTATAATTTCATCTTTATTATCGTCAGCTAAAGAATACTGGCCATCGTTAATAGGGACCCAGACGAGGCGCGTAGTATCACCACCAAGTATGTCCCATTGGTGAGAGCGCGGTAGTTCAAGGGTATAATTGGGGGTTGGCCTTCTTTCTTGAGGTGCCTTTTCTTGATCTTCCTGTTCTTCGTGCACGATCTGCGCTTCGGGAATAGCCGTGGCTAATGAGAGAGCGTTTTTAAGAACGTGACCCATGTCGGTAAAATCGAGGACCAGGCAATCTACTTTACCAGGATGCTTTCTCAGTCCACGTCCAACCATTTGGATATACAAAGTCCGGCTCTTGGTAGGACGTGCAACTAGGACCGCGGTTATCGATGGCTCATCAAAACCCTCGGTGAGTACGCCACACGAAGTAACAACGTTGATACGATCTTTCTTAAAGTCACTCAGTACCTTCTTGCGTTGCTCCGTCGGCATGCTGCCCCAGACCGCAGCTGCTTTAACCCCTTGTTGGTTAAACTCAGTGGCCACATCATGACAGTGGTTAACATCAGCGCAAAAGCAAATAGCTTTACGCTCAGCCGCATAGGTTTTATACGATGCTACAACGAGCTTGTTCCTGTTAGGGGTGTTAATTGCCCGTGACAAGCCTGAAGTTTCATAGTCACCCATACGGATCTTAACACCTTTTAAAGTCTCTCTCGTGAGAACCTTGCGTCCAATAACGGGTGATAAAATCCCGGCGGCTATAAGATCTCCAGTCGATCGTGTATAGGTTACCTTATCGAAGATGTCTCCGAGCGTCTTGCCGTCAGCTCTTTCAGGCGTTGCGGTTCCCCCCAGTAGAAGCTTTTTGGAACCTGCACCAAAACCAAGAGCATCAATAATGACTTTATAAGCGTTCGCTGCGGTATGGTGTGCCTCATCAATGATCAAGATCTCAAAGCCCTGGCTTTTAAGCTGTTCTAGCCGCTTGGGCCTACAGCACGAGAGCACCGAACCTATAACAATCTGTTTCTTGAAATCATTACGAGCTCCTTCACATATGCCGATAGAAACCTTGGGCCAGTAACGCTTCAAGGTCTTTACCGCTTGCTCGATCAGCTCGTGGCGATGCGCCAGAATTAGCGTGCGCTTATTGAAGTGTTGTGCTATCGCAGCAATGATAACGGTTTTACCTGAAGCAGTTGGAAGCGATATGAGTTGGTGGTAGATACCACCGCTAAAGCTATCTATGACTGCTTGAACGGCTTCAGATTGGTGCTGATAAAGTGTAAGTGACGGCATGATTTTCCCACCCCAAAAAATACTCACTTAGTCGATCTAGCCGACATTCCCAACGACTTTAGTATAGCATTTTTGAGTGGAAAAACTATTGTTTTGGCCCTCCTGGAGGCCAAATCAATAGCTAAACCTGTACGATCGAAGAGACTGATCGTTACGATGTTTGTTGAGGATGTGAAAGTGTTTGATTATTGCCGGTCAGTTATGTCGATTTTAATTTGACCTTTGCAGTCTCTAAGGCCTTTAGGAATTCTTGAAAATCAAAGGTAACTTTTTGGAGAGGATATAGCGCTATTTCCAAGGAATCTTTTTCTTGATTAATTTCTGCAATTAAATCTTCTTTATTCCAAATTTCAGCAACAAGTTTATTTCTGTCCGGGACACTTACTATTTCTATGTTAAATTTATTCATGGCTCGATAAATCCAATAAAGGTTTCTCCGTTTGAACTGAACCTGGCTCCTTTTCCTTCTGAAGTTTTATATTCCAATATATCCCCAAACCTTGCGTGGTGTCTAATAACTGGTGCTGTATTGGGATTGGTGAGGATTTCTTTTAATATCGTTTCGCCTTGTGTATTAATTGCTTTTGTATTACCGGTAGCTTTGGGGAAAACGCTACCTTGCCTGCTACCGTGTTTTTGTAAAGCTCTTCCTGCGGCTGTCAAACCACCCCTGTCTAATGTATTTCCTGCCTTCAATAATTTATCTATTTTATCCTTTGGCTCCTTCGGGTCCATGCCCCCAGGACTACCCGGTCCAGCGCGCTCAATATAAAAAGACGATTGCTTATTAGCGTCGCTTTTAAAAAGCTGGTAGCCCAGGAACCCAACACTCGTTAACACCCCAAGAGTTAGTCCTACCGGACCGAAGATAACACCCATTCCTCCTACCGTTGCAGTTGCTTCGGCAAAAGCAAGAGATGCTGGCGTTGCATCAAAAGCCATTGATATACCTACTGCAAGCGCCGGTATGCCGTTGTGGGTTGGGAGTAAACGTGTCCTGCTCATATCGGTGGCATGAGGATTTTCGGCTATTAGGAATACATGCGGTTCTTCAACTTCAAGTGCATACACATCCGCATTTACTATGACTTTAACTACTTTGGTAACTTTTTTATGACGATTAAGTTTCACCTTTTCAACGTATTGCTCGGGATAAGAACAACTGAGGTTGAGCCTGTTAGTCTCCACGATCGTAAGACAATTCATGTGTGCATCAATAAGCATGCAGGATTTTGTTATGTCTTGGGCTCGGACGAAATCCATAACACATGCATCACCATTTTGAGACTCTTCCGGTATGAACGTAAAGATGAGTTGATGCGGGGATGCTTCAACCCAACCATCTTTAGTGCATAGGGTAAAGAGAGCATCGGTTATGTGTTTATTTATTTTAGTTACGGCAACTTCACAGAGCGCTTCGTCATAATTTGGGGCATTAAGGTCATAGCCAAGTACCTTGTCGCCAACTGTGAGCGTTTGAATAGGCACTAATCCGTGCGCTGTTGCGACGAGCGTTCCTTCAAGCAGGCTTGATAGAACAACGTCACTGCGGAAAAATATAATGCTGAAACAGAACCATAGAACACGAGATATCTGTGTGCGAATCATAAGCCACTCTTCCTGGTGATGAACGTGAAAAAAGATTAATAAATATTGTGGGAATGATATAGAGAGTTTCTTAAAAGGCAATCAGAACGATGCTTGATCATAGCGTGCTATACATTTTCACCGACATCAAAATAACACGAATAAATTTGACCCAGGATGCGCGTTAGCCGCAACTATTGTTTCATTGCACTGCTCGTAAAGTACGCGTGCAGCGTAGCGTAAATTTGTTGGTGACTCTAAAGGCCAGAATAAAAGATTATTCAAGCCTCCGCTAAGACTGAAAAGAGGTGCTTACTTTTAGTAGCTTATCGTAATTTGCGAGCAGTCAGATTCTTTACTGAACCACATAGGTATGAGCGATAAAAAAGCATGGGTTTTGCCACCTGGAAGCCAAATTATCACTTCATTTTCGAAATATTGCTGGTAATTGGGTACATACCAAGCGCACCCGTTTGATAAACCCTTCTGAATCGGGCAATCTGGTCATATGGAAAATAAATATATAATAGATGTGGGGATTATATGAACATTTGTACTCTTTTTTTCAGTATTATGTGTATCAATATTATTTCTTTGGTGCCTAGTAGCGCTGCTAATAAGAAACTTGAAGCACGACCAGTTGTTTTCTTCAAAAGTGCTGCAGTAGAAAAATCTCTTGAATTCGTTGATTTGTGGGAACGGTGGAATAAGATCGTACAGCAACAAAGTCAAAATCAGATCGGCATGCCTGAGAGAGAAAGCAGCTACTCGGCATTCGACAAGGCACAGCACAACGTTTGGCTGAAGGTAGAAGCTATAACCGCATCTATTGCTAAGCGCCTCGGAGCTGGCGCCGTTGTACAAGTAACTAATCGACTTAATAGCAATGATGTCGATTACAATGGCAATTCTGATGACATACTCTACTATGTTGACCCATCGTATGACATTACTAATGAAGTAATTGAGCAGCTTAATAAAGAATATCTCGCGGCAAAGTAAAAGCAGGATCTATGATGGGGGTTATCATGAATAAACGTTTCACTCTTCTGGGCATTCTTTTCGCCAGTCTAATTTCTTGTGAATTTATTAAAGCTGCAATCAAGCCGCTTACCGCCAAACCTGTTGTGTTCATCGACTTTGCCGAGGCATTTTGGCCACGAGATTCCAAAAAAGTTGCTAAGTCTCTTGAATGGATTGATCTGCAAAAACGCGAGCAGAAGCTCAGGCAAATTGCATTATCTGGTGATAATGGCATTCGTGAAGAAAAAGAATCTATATATAACGCGCAACAGAATTTACAAAAAAAGCTCATGGATGTAGCTTTTGAGACTGCTAAGCATCGAGGCGCTTGCGCTGTTTTAGAGATATATTTAATGGGTCCGAATATTTGCGTCGATCCTGCTTATAACATTACTAATGAAGCTGTTGAACAACTTAACAAAGAATATTTAGCAGCGAAGTAATATTGGAGAAGTTTAGCTTCAGCACTGAATCGGGCAATCTGATCATAGGACGAGTAGATATCTAATAGACATGGGGGTTGTCGTGAAAGGGGCACTATTTCTTCTTCGGTAAGTTTTTTTGATCGCTCATTAAGGCTTTTCTTTCTCAAAAAGCAACGATATAGCCTCACAGATCAACGATGACCGGTCCGACTTCTGATGAGTGCTGAGGCGCTTGATGTAAATCAGGTTAAGCTGTTCAGCGGCCACCGTATCAAGACAAAAAGTTGCCTTAGCCTTAGCGGCTCCTGATGCCCGAGGGATGACATTTTTATAACGGCTTCCTGTCTTCGCCATTGCAGCGGCGAGGTGGTCTTGGACGTGCGGTAATACACTATTACCATTTTCTGTATGTATGGAAGTTGTTGTTAAATCGCTCTTTCCATACTTCGGTAATTCCGTACTTATGCCTTTGCCAATTTCCGTATTTTGGTTTATCGGTGTTTCAGGCATAGGTGTGAACGATAACTCGAGTTTCTTTTTCATCTCACCAGCTGTCCGTGATAGGTTGCCCATATCTTTAATTTTTTGGTCGCTCATGATTGCATCCTTTTCAAAACTTCTTTAGCAAGATCCATATACGCTACTGCTCCCTTGCAGGCCCCATCATAATCGAAAATGGACTTACCGTGTGCCTGGGCTTCGTTGAGCTTAATGTTCTGAGGAATAGCCGCCTTGAAGACCAGCGGTCCGAAAATACTCTTTACGTCTTTGAGCACCGATTTTGCCAAGGTGGTTCGTGCGTCAAAGAACGTTATTAATGCGCCTGAGATGGATATCTTATGACCGATCACCGGTCCCATATCACGGTTGATAGTATTAATGGTGTCAATAAAAGAGTTCACGCCTTCAAGAGAGAAGTACCCTAATTGAATAGGTAAGATAATTTCATCTGCTGCATTAAAAACATTAAGTGGCAGCGTACCGAAGGTTGGCGCACAATCAAAGATAATAATGTCGTATCCTGCGATATTCTTGAGCTTATTACGCAGCCTGAATTCCTTTGCCGAGGATGATGACAACTTCAACTCAGCCATCGCCAGTCTTAAATCACTGGGGATAATATCAAGGTTGCTGAGATACGTTGGCCGTATGACATCTTTATACGTAACACTCTCGTCAAGAAGCAGCTCACCCGTTGTTAACATCTCCTTGGGATTAATACCAAGGCCTATGGTCGTATGACCCTGCGGATCCGTATCAACGATAAGAACCTTCTTACCAAGACGTGCTAGACCAGCACCTAGGTTAATACACGTTGTGCTTTTACCTACCCCACCCTTATGGTTTGCTATGGCAATCTTTTTCATTACCCTCTCCAATCTCCTTTTTGGCCTAACTGTCCTAGGGTAAATAAATAGGGGGATGGATTGCAATAAATCCTCTTATACAGACTTACCAATCTGCAGAAATCGGTATTTTGGTAGATACGTAAGTATGGGAATGCCTATCGAGTGGGTTATTCATAAATACGTAAGTCAGGACTTATGTAAATTCATGTATCCGATATTCGGGTAAGTAACAAAAGCCGCTGTCAGTCTTTACTGCTTTAGGTGCCCAGTCTTCAGCGAATTTTAATGCTCACTGATTGCAGGGTTATGTATAATATGCTATTATATGTCATGTAATGCATAACTTAAAATTGAGAGATTTATGCGTTGGACAATAGAATTTTATGATAAAAAAGTAGAAGCCAGCATCAAGGATTGGCCTGAAGGTATCCTGGCTAAATTTGTTTGGATCTCTGCCGTTATCGAAGAAGCTGGCCCAGCTGATGTTGGTATGCCACACATCAAAGCGCTCGGTCAGGGGCTATTTGAAATAAGGGTAAAGGGGAAAGAGGGCATAGGACGAGCTCTTTTCTGCACAATCCGCGGAAGGGTCGTTGTAGTTCTCAATAGCTTTATTAAGAAAACACAAAAGACGCCACCTAGCGAACTGGCATTAGCCAAGAAGCGCATGGCAGAGGTAAAAAAACAATGAACAAAAGACCAGACTTTAAAAGTTTTAAAGAAGAAGTATTAAAAAAAGCTCTTGTGAAAGCAGAGTACGAAGCACTGCGTCCTGAATTCGAGCTCATGTTGGAGTTTATTAAGGCACGTAAATCGGCAAAGCTATCGCAGCAAGCTTTGGCTAAGAAACTAAAGCTTCAACAATCATCTATTGCACGACTTGAGAACGGTGGCTATGCAAAGACATCAATTGCTAAGCTTACCAAGGTTGCCAATGAACTTGGGTGTTCTCTCAAGGTCTCGTTACAGGCAAAAAGCATACGTAAATAAAATGCCGCTGATCGGCTTCACCGCTTTAGGCGTTCAGCCTCCAGATCCTTATTATGGATAGTCTTACCAAGGTCAGCGTTTGGATGCCACCCATCCTGAGCTAAATACTCATTGAACACACCCCCAAGTTTTTGAAATGCGCTTAGTTTTTCGTTGTATGAGGCATTAAGCTCTTTGCGTCGTTCATCAGTTGTGTGTGGATTCATGATCATTTCAACAAGCGTTTTTATTTCACGGGTAAGTCGATCTAGGAGCTCCTGCTTGCTTATACTTTTACCAACTATCATTATTTCCCCAAACTCATTTTTTTAGGTTGTGCTAGAATGCTATGCACGATATTCTACCAATATGGTGCTAACTTCTAACCATCATTTGGGGAGCATAAAGTGAAAAATGAGATTCTGATAGATAGCTTAACTGATAAGGCTGAAGTTAAAGAGTATGAAGCCGTTATCAGCATCGCCGAACTTGAACATCAACTTCAGCAACTTTCAACTCTTATGCAACACAGTGATACGACGCTTGAGCTTGATAGTGAGCTCTGTAAAATGGTTTCCAAGTATCTTGGACAACCAGTACACCAAGAAGATTTAGCATCAATTAAATTGCCGTGGGGCGTATGGTTGCAGTTACTTGATGATACCTATGGCATCAAAGGTGCTTTAATCCAGCCATCACACCAGCTTAAACAGTTTTCAATTATTAGAAAAAAACCTGAGCTCCAAGACTATATACCTGCCCAGGGAAGCACACGGCTTGTCGATATACTCAACGATCGTTCCACCTGCAGAGCATCAGAAATACTTAATGAATTTACGTCAGATAATACGCGCATGGCGCATTATGGTGATCTTGTGTATTGGCAGGCATGGTTAACAACCATCGGCTTTTCAGGCCAAGAACCAATTACCTCTCAGGAGGTCTTAACCTTCATCGTACAGCACGCAGAAGGATTGGACCATGACATAGATGCCAAGCTGGTTAATCAGGGGTATAAGGCCAAATTAGGCCCCCATAAGCTCGCAACTATTAAACGTCGCGTCGGTTCGTTATCAGTCTTTCTTGAAAGCGTGAAGTGGGAAAATCCCTGCCGTGATCCAGAGATTTCACTCCTCTTTCAAAAGCTCACTAAAAAATATGGGTCCAGTAAACCAGCTGGTAAGGCTATTACTAAAGATATTTTATTGGACATGGTAGAAACGTGTAACGAGCGTAATAAACTCATCGATACACGCGATAAAGCTTTATTGCTTTTCGCGTGGTGTAGTGGCGGACGCCGACGCTCAGAAGTTACCGCAGCTAGCGTGAAAGATCTTTGTATGACACCTGAGTGTGACTTCGTTTATACTCTGCCTGAAAGTAAAACTGATCAAACGGGTAAAGGACATCCTGTACCGATTAAAGGACGCGCTGCGTTGGCGCTCAATGATTGGCTCACCGCTGCAAATATTACCGAGGGTGCTGTCTTTAGGGCCATTGATCAGGGCGGTACTGTTGGCCAAGCCTTATCGCCGTGCGATGTGAACCGTATCGTTCGTAAGCGCTTAAAAAAAGCTGGCTACGACGAGACTCAGTTCACCGCGCATAGTTTACGATCTGGTTTTGTAACACAAGCGGGCAAGCAAGGAAAGCCGTTAGGTGATGTCATGGCAATGACCACACATAAAAGCGTGGCAACTGCTATGCGGTATTACCAGGCGGGGGCGATTATTAATAATAGTGCAGCTGATTTATTTGATTAGCGCAAGGAGAAATAATTAAATGCCATCACCAATTGAAATGCAAGAAGACCAGTTTATATGCGTATCAAAAGATTCGCTAACACCAGAGGTGCAAACGCTTATTTCAGAAAAAGGTGGCTTCGCCGAGGACAAGTTTTTTTTCATGGAAAAAAAACTAGCGCAAGAACTGAATATAGATATTCAAGACCTTTCTGAATCGCATGAGTTAATTACACCTGCAACGATAGCACCTGAAGCAAAAGAACAATGCATCTTTGCTTTCATAGACGCTCATAGTGAGGACGTAGACACACGGGAACAACTCAAAATATTCCGTCCGGTACCAGGTCCCATGGGCGCGGGCTGTTATATAGATATTAAATACCGCGAAAAAGTAGCCGCTATTCTCGATGGAGCAAGTGTTCCATACGTGGTTGAAGATATTCCCAATGGGACTTTTGAAACGCTACGAAACGAGTATAAAAGCGAGGTACGCATTGAAAAACTCGCGCAGCTAGAACGTGAATTCGATGAGAACTATCGCGCAATAGCTGGAAACCCTAACCCAGGAAGCCCTAACCCCAGTATCAAAATTAAGCTCGAAGCCTCGCTAATATCGAAATTAGAAGAATCACCCGAAGGGCAACGTCTCATCAATAGTAGTAATGCATGGCATAAAATAAATGCGTTGCATAATCGCCTCACGAAAGAAGAAGCCTCTAAAAAAACTAACGAACAATTACAAAACTCAACGCTTAAGCTCTTAGACGAGCAGGAAAAAAGGCTCTCTCTTTATCGTGGTAAGGAATTTATCGGACTACCACAAAAGACGCTTCCTGCACTTGATGAACGCCTACTTGGTTTACGTAAATTCATTACCATAACCGCAGGAACAAATGTCGGTAAAACAGCACTCACCATTCAGCTGGGTATCGACGTTATAAAAAACAATAGTGACGCCTGTTTGGTTTATGTATCATTAGAAATGTCTCGTGAAGATATTATTGATCGCATTCGTTGTCACCTTACACGCATGACCTATAGAAAATTATACTTTGGCTCAAAAGGTTACAGCGGTGATCAGGGATGGTACACGCCAGAAGAAATTAAACAGCTTGACGACTCAAAAAAAGAAATAGCGCTGCTTGCACCACGCATCAGAATTATAAGTGAAGAAAGTGAACAGAAAATAAATGTTGCCACAATTACACAACATATCAGCGAATTAAAAGCAGCAACTGGCTGCAAACAGGCTATTGTTATTGTAGATTATCTTCAGATCTTTCCTGTTGAAGATAGCACACATATCATGAGTGAGCTTGGTATGGATGACGCACGCATAGCGCAGATGAAATTACTACGCACGGAATTAAGTGGCGATCCATTAATAGTTATCTCTGAGGCGAGAAAATCCCAGGGCAATGGCCACTGGAAAACATCTAGCATTGCGGATAGCAAGGGCTCAGGTAGAATGGCATACTCGCCTGACGCAGGGTTACTACTTAACCCGCTTCAAGACGATGAGCTGGCCGATTTTTTCCGTCAAGGCTCTAAAGATCCCGATGATGGTGCCAAAGTCCGTGAGACATTAGCCACTAGCGGTCTTAGCGCAGTAAAGCTAACCATTGATAAAGGCCGAGATGGCATGCAAAAAGGCGATATTTTATTGCTCTATCATTTCCACGAGACACGATTTGAAGAAGTAACGCTATATGGCCTCAAGGCTATGTATGACACGCTAAAACAAATAAAGAAGAAATAAGGCATTGTTGGAGTAGTTGTGAACCAGGAAGAATTTAACAAAGCAAACGCTACTTTCATAAACCAAATGCATGAAATTGACGCGCAAATCCGCAAAAATGGAACGCAGTTCCAAGAGACATCAATTGACGATGTAAAGAAGCTTAAGGAATCAGGGAAAATATCTAATGATTTATGGGAATGGTATGTTGTCTGGCACAATGAGCAAAGTCGCAAGTACGAGGAATGGAAAAAATTCACTGCTAATAATCCAAACGTTCCAGATAAAGAAAGAATACTTCGTTTTGATAGCCTTCCCAAGGCACTGTCTCTTGAAGAAACGCTCAAGTTTTATGAAGAAACAATTAATCACGCAAAAATTGGTTTGCTTTTGGCGGCTAATAAACTACCGCCGCAACACGACGCCCAAGTCCCCCAAAAATTCTTTAAATCTATTGATGACGATGAATTTGCTATGAGCAGACTTGTTGCAGACCCTTTAAATCACTTACACAAACTAATTTCAGAAGACATTAAGCCAGAATTAATCAGTGATAATTCATACATAGTACAAAATGAATGTTCAAGCTCACACGAAGGAACGGTTAGACTCGAATACCGTTTTCGGGCAAAAACTGACGCTGAAGCGTTAGCCTTAACCAAAGAATATATGCAGAGGCTGAAAGGGCGACAACAAAAAGTATACGCAGCTTGTTGGGCAACGGTAAACAAAAAAAGGAGCCGAATCGTTACTTGCGAATTAACAGACCTTATGATGGAAGCCTATCCAGAGCGCAAAAGCAAACATTCTTTTTCAATTAAGCAAAAAATAGAATTTTTTCAAGATTTATACGACTTGTCATTTACACAGTTAATTCTCACAAAGAAGAAACCATTTAAAAATCACCGTAAAAGCAATATATCCTCTTTCGTCATTCCATTAATAACCATACACAAATTTTCTGATTACAACGCCACAAGTTCTAAGCTCAGTGAACGGTATCCGAATAGTATAACGTTTGCAGTCCTGCACAACCCCGTATATGAAAGTGAAAAAATGTATAATGTCGGGGCCGGACTTAAATATAAAACCTTGGAGCTACGTCCTGAAGACCAGCAACTGGCGCGATATCTCCAGGTAAGAAAAAGCCAACTCATGGATGAGAAATTCATCATTTTTACCGACCGGGAATCTTTAATGGCCTTAGCAGGACTCGATGGCATTGCGCATGTAGGAATGGCTAATAAAAGGTTGTTGGAAAAATTTGGACGGTATCAAGACAAATGTATCATAGTATCATATCCAAATCGTGTAATATTCCCCTTCGCCGTAAGGATCAGGTAGGTTACCGAAGGTAGGCTAAAGTGTTACCGAAGGTAGGCTAAAGTGTTACCGAAGGTAGGCTAAAGTGTTACCGAAGGTAGGCTAAAGTGTTACCGGCCGAAAATTGATCTGTTGTCTGAATCAACACTTTCGAAGAATGTATCTTCCCTAAAGATATTAAGACGTTAAGAGATTAATATCTTACGGCTTCGCCTCGCCCCCTTTATAGGGGTCGGGCTTGCCGAAGAACTTCCAAAAATAAGAAAGACTTATCAAAAAATGATTTTCTCAAGATCATAGGGCCTCTCTTTTTTGGTAAACCCAAGATGAACATTGTTTGAGAGATAAAAGTATGTTGCAAAACGATGCGAAACATCCTTGTGCGACCGCATTTTTTACACCAACGAGCGTCACGCACGAGGTTCGATCCTGTCGCAAGCCGCTCGTCGCTTAATGACATTGGTATACGTTATTAATCATAGTGCATTGTAGGCCAAATTTGTGCGTGTTTTATTGAGCGTACGTGATAAGATTCTCGGCACGGTTCCCGCGCTACGCAGATCGCCTACGGTGGCGCTGCCACGACTTGCTTTCGTCAACGTAATCAAAAATCTCATCCAAGTACGGTTCAGCCTTGGCGCCATACCATTGGCGGAGCTCGCGTTGTACGGCTTGGCGGTACTTATCATCACGGTAGCGGTACCAGCCCACGATCCTGCTGAAGTGCTTCTTATGCATACGAAACGGCCTTACCCCGCGATCAAGATCGCCGCCTCTCAACTTGATGTACTGACGCATCGTACTGCACATTACGAGATAACGCTCCGATGGTCGTAGCCGTTGGCTGTAGTAGCCTATGTTTAAACACTTGCGACATTGGAACAATCCTTCGCTGCAATAAAGTATGCGCATACGCCGGCTGCACTTTGGGCAGTGGAAGTAATAGCGGACCCCGCCATAATTACAGTGCAGCTTTTCAATCGGTATGTTGTAGGTACCGCCATCGTACTGAACACTATAGCGGTCGGGTAGCAAGGTAGCTTTTAAGCCGTAAACAGGTACTTCAAGAGCTACTTTTCCCATGCACGCATCAACTGATTGCTTAAACCTGAATATGGCGTATGAATCTATTTCCATAAAGTGAGTACACAACCCTTTAGGCGTGTATTGCTTCTTGATCCTCCAGAACCACCCCCAATGTGCCATGCTTCCTCCAAAAACCGTATTTATCGTACTTTACAGCTAGCTACGTTCTTACCAACCATTTACCGCTAAATAAAGCTGCAGTTAATGACGACACCCCTCAAGTTGCTGACCGTCATTCTTTAACCTGGATATGATCGCATGGGCTTGTTCTTGAGTCCACCCGCTAGCTGC
>JBAZHB010000032.1:0-13572 GCA_041652535.1 Candidatus Babeliales bacterium | reverse complement strand
TTGTTATTTCGTGGCCTTGGGCTTAAAGGTGAAATTTATGCCGATCAAGCTGCGCTTGAACTGACTGCAGATCCTGATGCTTTTATACAAGCGATGACATCATTACGCGAGCTTGTCACCGCTAAAACGCCAAAATTTGAGCAGGATGCGCAGCTTCTTTCTCAACAATTAAACGCCCTAAAAAATAATACTAACGACAAGCAAATTGAACATTTACAAAATCTTCTCAATCAACAAATTTTAGAATTCAAGGATGATCCGCAGTATCCATCGTTTGCTGATCGCATTGCAATGGCAGAAAAATGGAAAGTTGATCATGCAAACGCTACACAAATTAACGTCAAAAATATAAAGGAAGAGCTATGATGAATGAAACAATACTTTCACTTACCGGCGGCATGGTTATAACCGCTATTGTTGCCATCTGCATTCTTGGAGCAATTGCGTTCATATGCATCGCTTGTAATACACAAAGCGCTGCTGCAATAAAAGAACTCTTCTTTGCGGGCTTTGGACTTATTTTCTTTCTCTTACTTCTTGGCTTTAGCGCCATCGCTCTCATTCGATACCTTTTGTAAGAATATCAATTCATATATTCACGAAAAACCGTGTTGCTTGACTCAATTCAGCGTGTTTTCCTACAATAATAGTTGTCTACGACGCATACTTCTACGATATACATAAAGCATGATTATCGGAGGGGGAGGAGAGCACAATGAAGAAGGTTACGTGTTTTCTTATTTTTATCAGCCTCGCGTGCGGACTCAGCGCATCGCTTGAACAGACAGAAAAACAAGGCCGCATTATTTTTATCAGCGGTTCATGCTCATCGGGAAAATCATCAATCGTAAAAATTTTAGCGCATGAGCTTAATGCAAAAACATTTACGTTTGATGAATATGTTATGCCGCTGATACTCAAGAAGTTTATCACCAAACATTACGGGCGATTTTTGGCATTCTTTATCAGTGGCCTTGTTATGCGTAATTTTTTTACTACGGTTAATTTTTTGAGCGATAAAAGAAAATATGCTTTTCAAAAAATGTTTTTGACCGATCTTGAAGAAGGGCTTGCACTTGAACCAACCTTGCGTATGTATCGAGAAGTAAAAAAAGCAGCGCTTCAGGGCCATGACGTTGTCGTTGAATCTCCTCTCTATCTATGGGGAAGCATCAGCTTTACAAGTTGTTTAAGCGAATTTAAAAACACTAATATTACGTACGTTTTGGCATATTGCCCGTGGAATGATTTAGTTAACCGTATTAAAGAACGTAATACTTCAAAAAACAAAAAAATTCACCGCGAGCTTGATTGGGCACTGGGCAATTATATGCATACCTTTAATGCATCGCCCGATTTTCATAGCCGCTCATTAGAATATCTGAGCGGCAAAGATGTCCATGCTACCATCACTGAATACGCACAATCTGGCTACAAGAAAAAGCATCTGCGCCTCCTGCCAGAAACACAACACGTTGCTTCCCAAAAATTTCCTGATACGGTTGGATATTATGTTTACCCACGTTTTTCGTACGACCTTATCGTTAATACGAAACGACATGATCCTATCGAAGGCGCTTCTGTTATACTTGATTTTTTACATAATAATAATTCTTAGTTTATGGTGCTTTTATGTCATTACGCTCCATTGTCGATAGTCATACCCACAGCATATTTTCCCCTGATGGACAAATGTCCCTTGAAGAAGGAATCATTGCGGCACACAATCGTGGCATGGGTGGTTTGGTTTTTACTGATCATATTGAACTTGCTCATCCGGACATTGCTACATGGAATACGCCCTTTGATATTGAACAGCGATCACATCTTATTGATCAACTACGTCACGAACATGCAAGCAATATAAAAATATTTAAAGGAATTGAGCTCGGTTTTGAACCAACAATTCTTGATCGTGCCAATGAGATGATTAATCAGCATGATCTTGATTTGGTAATTCTATCGACCCATTGTGTCGACAATATTGACCTTGGGGAGAAGTCTTACTACCAAGGACGATCAAAAGAACAAGCTTATACTAAATATCTAGATACCATTTATCAATCGGTCAGCATGTTTGATAATTTTGATGTTGTAGGACACATTGGCTACGCATGCCGCTATGCGTGCTATCCTGACAAATCCCTTTGCTACCTTGATTATCATGACAAGCTTGATGCCATCCTTAACAGAATCATTGCGCAGGGAAAAGGAATTGAGGTCAATACTGCCGGGTTCAGACTTAATCTTGGATACCCTCATCCAGATTATGATGTCATCAAACGCTATCACGAACTTGGCGGCACCATTATAACGCTTGGTTCAGACGCACATCGCACATTGGGCATTGGGCGAGAGTTTGAAAATGTCATTAAGCGGCTTGCGGATATCGGGTTCAAATATGTAGCACATTTTGAACAACGCAAACCTGTTTTTGTGCCAATTGGCTTATAAGCTCGTCTTGTTTGAGTTCTTCTTGCATGCCAGTCTGCAAATTCTTGAGCGTAAAGACGCCCTTGGCTATTTCATCTTCGCCAATAAATACTGCATACAGAATCCCTAATTTGTCGGCATAACCAAGACGTTTTTTCATTTTAGCGGTACCAAATGATACCTCAGTAGGAATACCATGTTTTCGCAGCTCAGTAGCAAGAGCAAGACTTGGCGACATATCATCCATCATCGCAAGCACCAATACACGCGTTGGAGTCGCAGCGCCAGTTTTTATAACACCACGCTTGATAAGTTGATCAAAAAGACGGGTAAGCCCTATTGAGATCCCAACTCCCGGCAATTTGCGATCGATATAATGGCTTGCCAAATCATCAAATCTACCGCCTGAACATACCGACCCTATATCGGGATAATCATCAAGGCGGGTTTCATAAACGGTACCAGTGTAATAATCTAATCCACGCGCAATGGTCAAATCGGCAGCAACATTATGTTCTGGAATCCCAAACTCTTTAACCAAACGTAACACCGCACCAAGTTCATCAACCCCCTTAATAAATTGAGCATCGGTTATGCCAAGATTTTGCAATGCTTTAATAACGTCGCCTTGGGACTGAGAAATACGCGTGAAAGCTATAATGCGTTCAATCATTTGTGGTGCAAGGCCAAGAGCACTCAGCTCTTGCTCAACTGCAGAAGCACCAATTTTTTCGAGACGATCAAGCGATTGCAAGATGGGCGTTGATTTGTCTGCAGCGCCTAAACTTGCAAATAACCCATTAAGAATTTTGCGATTATTAATACGAATCGTAAATCGTTCAAAACCAAACGTATGAAAGATCATATAAATAATGCTTGGAATTTCAGCATCACATTGAATATCAAGTTCCCCATCGCCAATAATATCGATATCGCACTGATAAAACTCACGAAACCGTCCGGCTTGTGGACGTTCTCCACGATATACTTTGCCCATAGCATAACGACTAAAAGGAAATGTTAAATGGCCATAATGTTCAGCAACATAACGCGCGAGAGGTACCGTCAAATCAAAACGCATGGCAAGATCAGTGTCACCTTTTTTGAATTGATAGATCTGCTTTTCGGTCTCTCCACCAACTTTGGCTAACAAAACTTCAGCTCGTTCAAGAACAGGGGTATCAAGAGGAACGAACCCAAATAATTCATAGGTATATCGGATGGTATCAAACATTTTGTTGAACGCCAGTTGTTCAGCTGGCAGTAACTCCATAAATCCTGACATTGGGGTCGTATTTATTTTTGACATGACAGACTTTCTTCAAATATATTTCCGATCACGCAATTCTTTAGGAAGATACTCTTGATCACTACTATCTTCAAGCGGTGTGTACTTATAGCCCTTTCCATAGCCTAATTTTTCCATAAGTTTGGTAGGCGCATTACGAATATGCAGAGGAACAGGAAGGTTTCCATACGTCTCAATATCTTTTTTGGCTTTGCCATAAGCAAAATAGGCACTTACACTTTTTTTTGCGCGGGCCAAATAAATTACTAGTTGTGCCAAATGTACCGCACACTCCGGCATGCCAAGTTTATGACAGGCATCAAAGGTTGCATTGGCAAGAACCAACGCAAAATTGTCGGCAAGACCAACATCCTCTGCGGCAAAACGCACAAGCCGACGCGCAACATATAAGGGATCTTCACCGCCCTCAAGCATGCGCGCAAGCCAATACAACGATGCATTCGCATCACCGCCACGCATTGATTTATGCAATGCAGAAATAATGTTGTAATGTTCTTCACCGTTTTTATCGTAATAAAGATGCGATTTCTGCAGAACCTTTTTAAGTACCTCTGATGTAATAATCGATGATTGTTCAGCCGCAGCCTCAAGCGTATTCAGGGCCATACGAGCATCACCGTTGGCAATTTTGGCAAGATGCTGGATAACCTCATCATCAATTTGAATGCCCAAAGCCCCTAATCCTTTTTCACAATCAGACAATGCCCGACGCAATATTTTTTCAATATCAGCATACTCAAGCTTGTTAAGGACAAACACACGACTACGCGAAATAAGTGCTGATATAACCTCAAAACTAGGATTTTCTGTTGTTGCACCAATAAGCGTTACCGTACCATGTTCTACATGCGGCAACAGGGCATCCTGCTGAGCCTTGTTCCAACGATGAATCTCATCAATAAATAAAATCGTACGCTTCGCAAAAAGCCTATTTTGATCAGCACGTTCAACAACATCACGCAGCTCTTGCTTGCCGCTTGCAACACCACTCAGTGTCACAAAATCTGCTTTAGTTTCATGCGCAATAATTGACGCAAGCGTTGTTTTACCAGTGCCTGGAGGCCCCCATAAAATCATTGAGGGCACGGTATCGCTGCTAATTGCTCTGCGCAAAAAACTCTCTTCGCCTACAACAGAAGACTGTCCGTGGAAATCTTCAAGACTTGTCGGCCGCATACGATCGGCCAGTGGAATACGTGCATTCATACTCATCGCTTTTGAGGAGACGTCGAGGCATTCTCAGCTTCAAGCTGCTCCCATAATTTGGTATGCGCTGTCAAATCACGTTCAATTTTTTGCAAACGATCAAACGCTTCATGATATTCTTTGGTGCCATATGCAAATTCTTCAAACATACGAATTGTTTCAGCCTTTTGTTTTTCAAGTGTCTCAATCTTTTTGATCGCTTTCTGAAGCTGTCGGTAGAGGGCATCACGCTGTTTACGATCTAACTCATGCTGTTTCCCCGCCGGTATCAACGCATTTTGAGGTTGAGAAACTTCTTGCGGTAATGGCGTTGCTATATGTTTTTTGTGATATAAATATTCATCGTAATTGCCCGCATAGGTAAACACTCGTTGTGGCGTTAATTCAATAATATGGTTTGCCAAACTATTCAAAAAAGCACGGTCGTGAGAAACAAACAAAATGGTTCCATCAAATTGTTTGAGCGCTCTTAAAAGAATATCTTTTGATGCTATATCAAGATGGTTGGTAGGTTCATCGAGTATCAAAAAATTGGCATTTTTGAGTAATATTTTAACCATGGCAACACGGTTTTTTTCGCCACCACTCAATACAGAAATTTTTTTATAAACATCGTCGCCACTAAATAAAAAAGCTCCCAGCAGTCCACGCGCACGCATACGCTCCTCAGCAGATGGACATGAGTTTTCGACCTCATCAAGTACCGTACTGCTCAGCGTCAATGATTTGCTCTGTTCTTGTTCAAAAAAAGCAACGCTTACTTTATGCCCTAGCGAAAATGAACCTTGTGTCGGCGTATACATACCCATAAGAACACTCAAGAGCGTTGTTTTTCCCATACCATTGGGTGCAACAAGCGCAACTTTTTGCCCCCGCGCTATCTGGAATGTCGCATGTTCAAAAATTGTATGATCACCAAAGGCATAACTCAGATTTTTGCAATCAAGAACTATTTTACCAGGACGCTCTGTTGGCGGCAGTGAAAAATGAACCGTCTGTTGTTCATGTTCGACTTCAACACGTTCCAATTTATCAAGCGCTTTAATCATGCTCTGTACCATACTGGCACGAGAAGCGGTAGCGCGAAACCTATCAATTGTTTCTTGCTGCTTTTTTATATACTTTTGCTGTTCGATATATCTTTTCTCAAGCAAGGCCTTATTGGCCTCTTTTTGTTCAAGATAGACATGATAAGAACCAGTATAAACCGTCAATTTACCCATCGAAATTTCAGCAATATGCTTGCACACAACATTAAGAAAATATTCATCGTGCGAAACTAACAGAAAGCCAAAGCGGGCGTTGGATAAAAATTCAACAAACCAATCTTTAGCATATAGATCAAGGTGGTTGGTTGGTTCGTCAAAAAGATAAAAATCGGCATCCTGCAAAAGCAACTTTGCAAGAACTAATCTCATCTTCCACCCAACGCTCAAGGTCTCAACAGAATCATATAATTGTCCCTGCTTAAACCCCAAGCCAACAAGCATTTTTTCGGCCTGCGAACGTTTATAATCGTAACCAAGTTCAAAAAGCTGATGGTGCACTATTGAATACTGCTCAAGTTCATGCTCGTTTAAATCGCCTTTATTCTTTTGATGCTCTAAAGCATCCAATGTTTTAATTAAGGGGTCAAAGCCATCGCAGGCACATAATGCCTCACTTACAATACTTTTCTGCGATACCAGCACCATGTCTTGCGCCATATAGGCATAGCGAAAATCTTTGGGCATCGAAACCGTCCCGCTATCAAGGCTCTGTTGCCCGGCAATAGCCTTGAGCAGGGTTGTTTTACCCGAACCGTTTCTTCCAACCAACCCAATTTTCTGGTCAGGCTGAATGGCATAAGAGATATGGTCGAAAATGGCACGTTGGCCAAATGAGAGGCAAAGATCTTTGAGTTGGATCATGAGTAAAGGTACTTTTCAATAATTATGATGGACAGCGGTTATATATATGAATTTTAAGCGTTTTTGTGCTTTTATTCAATTCTGGCACAATATCGAGCAATTGATTTCAATTTTGGAGAAATAACAATGATAAAATTCAAACACCTGCTTATATGCTCACTCCTCTGCATTTTCACCTCACCCGCGCATACAATGACGCCACAAGAAAAACAAGACCTCATCAAACACGAACGCTGGCAAACGCGCATTATTGATATCATGGCACTTACGCTTATTGCGCAAGGAATAGGTGAACATGTTATTGAAGGTGAAAACAATGTTGAATGGGGAAAGACAAAAATTTTAATCAGCGCAGCACTTGGCATCAGTGGCTGGGCGGCCGGAGAGCTGTGTGAATCTATTTACAAAAAAGTATATAAACTGCTTAAAAGGCAGACGCTCAGGCAAGCAATGGGTCAGGTAAAAGTAGGCAATATTACCATTGATTGTCAACGATCACTTAGACGCTTTATAAGCATTGTGTTGCTTTTGGCAGGACTTTACGTCGTGAGCCAACACCCTGACATTTTTTCACCTGAGAATTAAACGCTCAAAGGCAGCTTTAAAGCTCGTCAGCAAAGATACGCTGTTATAATAAACGGTAAGCGGGCACGTAAAATCCAACTTGTTTTCGAATTGCATGCGATCTTCGGCAGTCAAATCGCACGAACCGGTGTATAGTGCATTGAATAACACAACCCCACGTTGGTCATAAAAAATAATATAGCGTTCACATAATCCTTCAAAAATCTCCGCATACCGTGCCTGCGGTTTTACTGAATGATCAAGCAAATATTTTTCAACATGCAACTCAGTTTCATACGGAGTGAGTTCAAAATCTCCGCAAGCAAGCACATTCCAATTCTTATCATGTAGGCTAACGCTTGTTTTATGCATCATGCTATAGGGAGAATGCGCTACAATATCAATCTCGGAACATTCAGAAGATCGAACAAGATTACGCCCCCACCCATGCCGATCACAATAACTATCACCATGTACAACGTAATAGACAGCACCATGAACAACTTTGGTACTTTTTTCGTTAAGGGCCTGGACTTCACTATCTTTTCCATCAATAGATAGCTCCTGCATTGGTTGCGCATAAAAAGATAGAGTTACCATGCCTATAAAAGCCACAAAGAGTTTTTTTAAAAAAATCATACGGTCCCTCCTTTTTCTGATCGTATAACCAGAGAGCAACAAAAAAGGGACGAAATTTCGTCCCTTTTTTGTTCTTAATTTTCTTGTAGCTCTTTAATTTACAACGGTCTCAGCGCGTCTGTTTGGTGCAAGCTCATTGATAAGTGATGAACGATCTTGTGCATCTGACCAAACCAATGGACGTTCGTTGCCATAACCAACAGTCTTGATGGTGTCTTCAGCAATACCAGCCATTACCAGTTTCTCTTTAATGGCTTGAGCACGACGCTGTGAAAGTGCCAAATTGTATGATGCAGAACCTAACTGGTCACAGTGTCCTTCAATAACAAGCTTTTTACCCTGTTCTGCTGCCTGGTGCGCAAGTTGAACGTTTTCTTCAACAACGGAACCTTGGTCGGCTCTAATTTTGTCCTTGTTGAAATCAAAGTGAACAGCCTTGAAGGCATAAACAGAGGATTCATCATCAGCTAATGCATCAGCAGCATCCACATCATCAGCTTCAGCTACCGTTGCAGTCCCCTTATCAATCTCAGCTTCAGCAAGTTTTTCAGCTTTATCAATTTTTTCGCTGCCTTCATCGTCAACAAAAGCAAAATCTGAAATATTCTCGTCCAAGATATTCTCGGTTTCTTCTTTGAGTTGGGCATCAGCACTTGCAAGCTTCTGAGAGCTCTTCACATCATGAGATTGGCTCGCTTCCTTCTTTTTACCGCAACCAGCAGCCAAAAGAACAAGCGCAACACATAAAAAACCTAATTTATTCATTTTTTCCATATTTTCTCCTCGTTTCATACCTGTTTTCATACCGTCATTTTCCGATGTATTCGAGCTATCGTACCCAGTTTCCTTGATTTGCTACCTATTCAAGAGAAGTTTTATTATACTGGGTAAGAACGATGCTCCCCTACATCTTACTAGAATTTCCCCAAAAATCTATAAAGGGGTTTACGTGCATCGTAAAAATTTTTTGGTGTTCTGTATACGAGGCGCATACTGTGAAAAAAATTTTAATCAACAAGGATACCTGGCAAACGCGTGTTGCCGTCCTCAACAACGAGCGCTTACAGGATATTTATTTTGACACGCACAACAAAGAAGATCTTGACCGTTGTTTTTTTAAGGGTCGAGTCTCACGTGTGCTTCCAGGAATTCAAACTGCTTTTGTTGACATCGGACAACAAAAAGCAGGATTCCTGCACATCTCCGAAGTCGATCGAGCTTTGGCATCTGAAAAAATTGCAGACTACGATGACATTCGCGAAGAGATGACCGATCGAGAAATAAAAAGCTCGCTTGATATCGGCAAAATATTTACCGAAGGCGAAGAGATTTTGGTACAGGTTATCAAAGAGCCTATTCACGAAAAAGGCGCAAAATTGACGACCTGTTTTACGCTACCTGGAAAATTTTTGGTCCTCATGCCCAATATTCCTCATTTGGGTGTTTCCAAAAAAATAGAATCGCGAGAAGAACGCGCACGGCTTCGCGAACTATTGCAAAAGAATCTGCCTAAAGGCATGGGCGCAATTTTACGTACCAATGCCGAAGAACGTCCATCAAAAGACATTCAAAAAGATCTAGCTTTTCTTGTCTCAATGTGGTCATCAATTCAGAAAAAATTCAAAAAAGCCAAAGCGTGTGAAAAAATTCACGAAGATTTACCCGTTTCATTGCGCGCTGTACGCGACCATCTAGATGAAGATGTCGAAGTTGTCATCAGCGATGACCAAGAAGAACTTAAAGCTATTCACAAGCTCGTAAAAAGTTTTACGCCAGAATTGAGCAACAAATTACGTTATTACAGTGGCCCACCTCCGCTTTTTGAGCGTTTCAACATTGATGATCAAATCGAAAAAGCATTGCAAAAAAAGGTACAACTCAAATCGGGCGGCTCACTTATTATTGAATCAACCGAGGCAATGACCGTTATTGACGTCAACACCGGTAAATTTACCAGCGGTGGCTCAATGGAAGATACTATTCTTAAAACCAATCTTGAAGCAGCCGATGAGATTGTCACACAACTACGTCTCCGCAACATTGGTGGACTTATCGTCATTGACTTTATCGATATGGCCAATGCAGCCAACCGCTCAAAACTTTCACGTGTTCTTGAAAAAACCCTTCGTGAAAAGGATAAATATCAATCAGTCGCGCTCAAAATTTCCGAGTTTGGACTTGTGCAAATGACCCGCAAACGTTCGGGCAAGACGTTAGTGCAACAATTGACCAATGTATGCTCTTCATGCTGCGGTATGGGATTTGTAAAATCAATTCCAAGCATCAGCTTTCAGGTCCTGCGTGATTTTAAAACAGAAGTTCAACGCAAAAGCTTGACAGGTTCAGTAGCTCTTGCAGTATCTAACAAGGTCTTTGAATACCTGATTCATCACGAATATCAGGCAATTTTGCAACTTGAACGGCAACTGGGATGTAAGGCTATTCTTGAATGTAATGAAAAATACGAAGATACACAGTTCACGATCAATAAGATGTAGATTGAGTTCACCCTTCGATACGATGCCAAATGGCATCACTCAGGGCGAACGGGATAAGGTGTCCGTTCGTGCTGAGTGTTTTATGAGCCTTGCGAATAAAATGTATCGAAGCATGAACCAATTTCGAGGCTTAGCATGAAAAACCCTAACTATCAGCCAACTATCGGTATTGAAGTACACGTACAACTCAAAACCAATTCAAAAATTTTCTGTTCGTGTCCCAACAAATTTGGCGACCAACCTAACAGCAATATTTGTCCCATTTGTGCAGGGCACCCAGGAGTACTTCCCGCCCTTAACAAAAAAGCCGTCGATGCGGCAATCATGATGGGCCGCGCAACCAACTGCACCATCACACGCACCAGTGATTTTGCCCGCAAACATTATATGTACCCCGATCTTCCCAAAAATTATCAGATTACGCAGTCAGACAAACCATTCTGCACCGAAGGTTTTGTTGAAATTACCGATGAACAAGGCAATGATAAAAAAGTTCGTCTTGTTCGCATTCATCTTGAAGAAGATGCCGGTAAAAATATTCATGGCTCTTCGGGCACAAGCTGGGTCGACCTTAATCGTGCTGGCACGCCATTACTTGAAATAGTTTCTCATCCCGATATGAACAGCACGCATGAAGCACGAGCATATCTCAACCAGCTGCATACTATTGTGCGTTATTTGGGTATCAGCGATGCCAATATGGAAGAAGGTTCATTCCGCGCCGATATTAATATTTCAATACGCCCCGTAACGCAAAAAGAACTTGGCACTAAAATTGAACTCAAAAATATCAATTCATTCAAGTTCATTGCTCATGCCATCGAATATGAAATTGAACGCCAAATTGGCATGCTTGAATCCGGACAAAAAATTAAGATGGAAACACGTCTTTGGGATAACAAGCAGCAAAAAACATTCTTCATGCGTTCCAAAGAAGAATCACAAGATTATCGCTATTTTACCGAACCCGATCTGCCCGTCGTTATGATTGATGACGCCTGGATTGAGCGCATCGATAAAATGATTCCTGAACTTCCGCATACAAAATTCAAACGATTCACCCAACAATACAAACTTTCTGCGCAAGATGCCGAAGTTTTGACCCAAGAAATAACACTTGCCAACTTTTTTGAAGCAGCAGCACGCGGCAGTAGCAATCCAAAAGCAATCTGCAACTGGATCATGCGTGATCTTTTGGCCTACCTGAAGGAGCACAAGCTTGAACTTGCGGCAACCCAAATTACCCCTACAGGAATTGCAGAATTAGTTGAGGCAATCGACAATGGAACTATCAACAGCAAAGTAGCGCAGGAAATTTTTGTCGATATTCTTCAAACCGGCAAAACCGTTGCAACTATTATTCAAGAAAAAAATCTTGGACAAATTGGATCAGCCGATGAGCTTGACGCCATCGTTCGCAAAATTGTTGATGCCAATCCTGATGTCGTTGCACGTTACCGTGCCGGCGATGCCCGACTCTTTCAATTCTTTGTTGGACAAGCGATGAAAGAAACGCGTGGCAAGGGAAATCCGGGGGTTATTCAGGAATTGCTGAAAAAGCATTTAAGCTGAGATTCAATCTGACGTTTTCTGCTCGTCTTTATTTTCAAACACCAACACCTGTAACACGCGGCGGGGGTTTGCTTGCTGTACCTGAAAGCAGTACCCCTCATATTCCACACGTTCGCCTTTTTTAGGAATGTGTTGAAGCCGTTCTGCCAAGAAGCCGCCCAGGGTCACTGAGCTTTCGGCAATTATTTTGATATTCAAAAGATCTTCAACTTTTTCAAGACTTACGCCGGCATCAACAAGCCAGCCACCCTTTTCAAGCGGCACAATCTCGGCCTGAGCCTTTTCATGCTCATCAGCAATTTCACCGACAATTTCTTCAATAACGTCTTCAAGGGTAACAAGGCCTGCAACACTGCCATATTCATCAATAACAATGGCCAGGTGCACATGCTTGCGTAAAAAGTTACTGAGCAGTTGATTAATTTTTTGTGTTTCAGGAACAAAAAGAACCGGGCGTACCAGCTCTTTGAGGCGTTTATTCTGTGAGTGATACATCAGATCAAAAATATCTTTTTGGTGAATAATACCAATGATATTATCATCATTCTCTTCATATACTGGAATACGTGAATAACGCGATTTGAAGAATGCTTCATTTGCCTGCCCAATAGTTGCTCTAGAATCCAAAAGGATCATATCAGCCTTAGGAATCATAATCTCACGCACCAGCGTCTGCCCCAATCCAAAAACGTTCTGGAGCATCTCAGTTTTTTCTGCCTCCATGAGGCCTTTTTCATCGCTGTAATCAATCAAAAATTCAATTTCTTTTTCCGAAACCACATCCTGTTTTTCAAGAACATGTGGACTGCCAATAGTTCTAAAGAAATAATCTGCAATGCGCAGCAAAATAGTCACAAAAGGATACAAGGCATAAAACAGCGCGTTAATGAGCCACAAAAAAGAGCCAAATAATTTTTCATGATGCGTTTTGGCAATACTTTTTGGAATAATTTCACCAAAAATCAAAATCATAATCGTTGCAACGGCAACACCAATCGCAAGTCCAATGGTACCCAAAAAATGAGTCATAATATTGGAAATCAACACTGAAGAAAGTACGTGTGCAAAGTTGTTAGCAATCAAAATAGTAATCAAAATCCGTTGGGGATTTTTTTCCCATGATGCAAACAAACGCTGGTATTTAGCAACCGTAAGCTCAAGCTCTTTGAGCTTAAACAAGCGTAATGCCGAAAATGCCGTTTCTAAAAACGCAAACAATGCTGCAAACGAAAGTGCAGCCAAAAATAACATTAATTGTACCAATATCGACATGCTCTATTCCCCCTGAGCCAACGTCGCTCGCAACTGTTTTTTATCAACTTTGCCGGTCGCATTGAGCGGTAAATCATCACGACACACAAATACACGCGGAACTTTATATGCCGCCAAATTACGCGTACACAAGTCACGCAAATCAATCTCAAGCCGGTCATTTTTCTGT
>JBAZHB010000031.1:0-13616 GCA_041652535.1 Candidatus Babeliales bacterium | reverse complement strand
GGTTGATACGACTGAAGCACTGGAGGCTATCACACGCACACTTCTTGATGATTCGACGCTACGATGCCGTATGGGCGCGCAATGTCAGACGTGGCTGTATCAGGAAGCGCAGCAGGTACAAAAAACGGTTTCTGATCTTGCAAAAGAATTGTAGTTTTCTGTATCCAAAAGTCATCCCCCCAACCTACGCCCTACTTGGCTACGGTGGGCAGGCTGCCTACGAGCGTGGATCTAGAAAAAAGCGCCGGGTCCCCGCATTCGCGAGGACGACGTAAACCCTAACTCTTTTTCTTTTTTCGTTTATGCACTTGTTTAAGATATGGTTTGGCAACAAGAGCTTCTTGAAGCACGGTATCCATATGTGTTGCATACACAATTTTGAGTGATGGATCGAGCTCGTGTGCAAATTCCTTGACGTCTCTGGCATTGCTTTGCGGCACGATTGCTTTGGTTATACCAAAACGAGTTGCAGCGAGAAGCTTTTCTTTAAGCCCACCAATCTGCAACACGCGACCACGCAATGTCACCTCACCTGTCATTGCAACATCACGACGCACCGGAACGTGAGTCAGCGCAGAGGTCAAAGCAACTGCCATGGTGATACCAGCAGAAGGACCGTCTTTAGGAATAGCGCCTTCAGGAACGTGGACGTGTACATCAACATCAGCATAGAAATTTTCTTTAAGACCAAAATCCTTGGCGCGCGAACGAATATAGCTCATTGCTGCTTGGGCAGATTCTTGCATAACTTCACCAAGCTGTCCGGTAATCGTCAAGGTTCCCTTGCCTTTCATCACCGTAACTTCAACATCAAGCACATCGCCGCCAACCTCAGTCCAGGCCAGACCAGTTGCAACACCAACTGTATGTTCGCGCTTTTGTTCATCCCTGCGGAATGATGGAGCCCCAAGCCATTGCTCAAGCATTGCCTCATCAACAACCACCGGTTGTGCTGGTTTATTCTTGAGTAAAATCAAAATGCCTTTACGCAAGAGTTTGGCAAGTACTCGTTCAAGCTGTCGAACGCCAGCTTCTTTGGTGTATTCATCAATAATTTTCTTAATAATTTTTTCAGGAATGCTTACTTTTTGATTATTCAAATCATGCTCTTTGAGCAATTTGGGAAGCAAAAAGCCTTGGGCTATTTCGAGCTTTTCTTGATCGGTATATCCTGAAAGTTGAATAATCTCCATACGATCAAGCAACGGATAAGGAATATTATCAATCACATTTGCCGTCGTGATAAACATTACCTTGGATAAATCATATTCAACTTCAAGGAAGTGGTCGCCAAATGATTTATTCAACTCCGGATCCAAAACTTCAAGCAATGCAGCAGCCGGATCCCCTCTAAAATCCATCGCCATCTTGTCGATTTCATCAAGGAGTATTACCGGATTAATCACTTTAACCTTTTTCATCGATTGAATGATCTTGCCAGGCATAGCACCAATGTAAGTACGACGATGGCCACGAATTTCAGCCTCATCGCGTACACCACCAAGTGATATACGCACCAGCTCACGACCTAAGGCATGAGCCACCGATTGTCCCAACGACGTTTTACCAACACCAGGAGGGCCTGCAAAACAGATAATTGGGGCTCGGCGCAGATTATCTCCTGCAAATTTTTTGGCTGCCAAAAATTCTATAATACGCTCCTTGGCCTTTTTCATGCCGGCATGCGAAGAGGCAAGGATATTTTCGGCTTCTTCCATGCTAATCGTATCCTGTGTACTATCACTCCATGGAAGGCTCAAAATCCATTCGACATAATTTCTGCTCACCGAAGCTTCTGGTGACGATGCTTGCATAGATTCTAATCGGCGCAATTCTGCATCAACCTTTTCACGTGCTTCAGATGACAGCTTGATTTTTTTCGCTTTTTTACGCAGTTCATTGATCTCATTCTGGAAATCATCACGTCCAAGCTCACGTTGAATAGCACGCATCTGCTCGTTGAGATAATAATCTTTTTGGTTTTTCTCAACTTGGCTTTGAACGCGTTTGCGAATATTTTTTTCGGCTTTGAGAATCTCAAGCTCATTACGTAGCAACACACAAACATGTAATGCACGCTCTTTAAGCCCTACCATTTCAAGAATTTTTTGTCGCTCAGAAAAATTTAAGTGCATCTGAATAGCAATGGTATCGGTAAGATAATCGGTATCTTCAATACCATGGAAAAGACTTAACACATCTGCTGATACTTTTTCATTGAGATCAACGTACTCTTTAAATAAATCAAAAAGGTTACGCCACAATGCCAAATTATCTGGGTTTGCTTCAAGCGGTTCAGGCAGAAGGTCCTGCGCAATAACGCCGAGAAAGCCTTCACCCGGCTGCACAGCAACAACAGACGACCGCGCAATGCCCTCAACAAGAATTTTGAGCGTTCCGTTTGGCATACGCGCAACTTGCACAATAATGGCACGCGTACCAACATGAAAAACATCATCAATTGTTGGTGTTTCGGTATCAGTAGCACGCTGTGCGGTAACAAAAATTTCTTTATTCCCCTTGAGTGCAGCATCAACGGCTTTAAGAGAAATTTCACGACCTACTACAACCGGCACAATACTACGCGGAAGTGCGATAATATTTTTAAGCGGTAGAACCGGCAAAAACGCCGCTTCACCTTGTTTAAATGTCTCGTTCATAACCCTTCACCACGTTAAATTCTCATGATAGTCAATATGAAGATTTCTTTATAATGATAATATCAACTTTTATTTTCAAAGTATAGTCCTAGTTGAAAACTTTAGACTATCGCAAACACCGCGAATTATGCGTCAAATACGGCACAATCTCAACTACCGCTCTATAAAATTGACTTTTTGCCATGGCACCCTATACTTCTGGTGTGATATTCAACCAGGGAAAGTCTTTTAGACGAGCGTAAAATCACAACCGAACGACAATCCTTTCGTGGAAGGGGTTGCCACGGGGGGCAAATAAATAACCTCAACATTAACCGTGAGGAAGCCCATGCACAGCCAACAAAAATTCAGTTGGAAAAGTTTGTGGAGTATCAAGTCGGAATACACCTCCAAGGTTTTTTACCTAGCGCTGACGTTTCTCCTCATGTCTTGCACGCTTGTCATCTGGCGTCCTCTCAAAATGGCCATTTTTGCTAAAATGGTAGGAGCTTATCAGGTTCCTGAGGCAAAACTTTATTCCCTCCTTTTCATTATTCCTCTCATTCTTGTTTATTCGAAATTGGTCGACGTTTTACGTCGCCATCATCTTTTGTATTGTTATACCATCTTTCATGCCATCGGCGGCATGATATTTGCTTATTTATTAAGTCATCCTGTTTACGGTCTTGCAAATACACAAGTCAGCACCGACCGTTGGCTGGGATGGGCGTTTTATTTCTTTATGGAAAGTTTTGACGCCTTCTTTTCAGCAACATTCTGGTCTTTTGCAGACTCAGTAAATAATCCCAAAGATGCAAAAAATTACTACGGGTTTCTTGTATCCGGATCAAAAATTGGCGGTATTATCGCATCAGCACTTCTCTATATCGTACTTGGGTGTTGTTCTACAAGCAGTAGCATCCAGTTGCTTCCTGGAGCCCTTTTTATTGGAAGCCTCATGCTTTGTGCTGCAGCTTTTGCATTACATCTTTTGGTTACCCGTGTTCCTGACACTATCATGCATGGATACGAAGCTACTTATCAGCTCGAAAAACATAAGCAACGAGAATCACGCACAGGCGGCATCAAAGGCGCTTTGAAAAGTTCCGTTGAGGGCTTGATTATTATGATCAAAAAACCATATGTACTCGGGATTTTTTCACTTGTCGTATTTTATGATGTCATGATTGTTATTTTTGACTGGTGGGTTGCGGTACACGCCGATCAACAACTGCCAAGCGTAGGTGCTATGACCGCGTTCTATGCCAAATATTATTTCTTGCTCAATTCAATCGGACTTATCATATCGTTTTTGGGCACAACTCCAATCTTGCGGCTGGTAGGCATCCGCTTTTCACTCTTCTTATTCCCTTTATTCTGTCTTTCAATGCTGACTATTACCTATCTCTTCCCTACAGCCGATGTATTTTTTGCGGTACTAGTAGGTTTACGTTCATTTAACTACGCATTCAATCACCCAACGCGAGAATTCCTGTATATTCCGACAACCAAAGACATTAAATTTAAGGCCAAAACCTGGACCGACGCCTTTGGCTCACGTATTGCTAAAAGCTTTGGATCTATTTTCAATAAAGCACTCAAAAGCGCCTCTCCAGCATTTGCACTTGTATCAAGTTTAAGTTTGAGCTTTGGATTGGTTTTTCTGTGGCTTATCGTTGTCTACTTTCTTGGCAAAACACTTCAGGATGCCATTACCAATAAACGCGTCATAGGACAAAATGGGGACCAATTAGAAGAAGCACACACGTAACACAATTTTTAGTACCCCTTATACATTGAAAGGTGAGGAATGAACTTCGGGGCTAGAAAGCGGTTTTTATCGTGGGTTGAAACATCATTGAGCATTGATCGATACGATGCCATCAAGCTCATCCTCGGTGCAATATCCTTCTTTTTCATCATCAGTTCTTACTCAATTTTGCGCTCACTCAAAACGTCAATCTTCTTAGGCTTTGTTGGCAGACAATATGAGCCTATTTCAAAATTCTTGAGCATCTTTGTTACGATTCCTGCCATGATGCTTTTAGCTAAAATCACCGATAAATTCGATCGTCACCAGGTGGTGTATTGTTTTATGGGATTTTACGCGCTTGCTGCCATCATTTTTGCAATTCTTTTTATGCATCCGGTGTATGGCATTCACAACACAATAACGTCTCCCTATCGCATCACAGGCTGGGCATTTGAAATCGTCATGGATCTTTTCCAGGCGCTGGTCGTAGGAACTTTTTGGAGCTTTCTTAATTCAGTATGTTCGCCATCTTTTGCAAGCAAATCTTATGGTTTTATTGTTGCAGCATCACGCGTTGGTGGTATGACGGCAGCATTTTTAAGCTGGATGTTTCTGAAAAAAATAGCGCTTGAAGAAAGTATCATTATCTCGGGGCTTACCGCAGGAACCGGCATTTTTCTTTTTATTGCTATTGCCTGTGTTTATTACATTAACTCCAAAATTCCTACCGCAAACCTTCATGGATACGAAGCCGCCTATCGCAGCGATCGACAACAAGAAAAATCCAAGAAAAAAGTTAATATGTTTGAGGGGCTCCGTCTTATGCTCATGGAGCCATACGTATTGGGCATTTTTGGCCTTGTATTTAGCTATGAAATAATCAGCATTATTTTTGACTATCAAATGCATGTTTTGATGTCACTTGCAAGCAACAATCGTGTTTATGACATGAGCTTGTTTATGCTGTTATATACCGGAACATTTCAACTAGTAAGCCTTCTTTTTGCTCTTTTTGGCACCACGACACTCCTTAAACGCGTGGGCGTCAAAGCAAGCTTATTGGTTATGCCCATAGTTACCGTAGTACTTGCTGTTGCACCGTTATTGTGCCCAACATTGAGCATGTTTTTTGTTGTCATGGTCATACTGCGCGCGCTTAACTACGGATTTAACCATCCGTTACGTGAAATACTATTTATTCCAACCACCAAAGATATTAAATTCAAATCCAAAGCATGGATTGAATCGTTTGGTCGAACTTTATCTAAGACCATGGGGTCATCATTTAACTACATTACCACGCTTATTACTGCCCCCTACATGTGTCTTGTAGCAGCTTCTACGATTTCATGCGGATTATCAGTGGTATGGGCCCTTATTGGCTTATTGGTAGGTAAGAAATACATTACGACGCTCAAAGAGAACAAAGTCATTGGGACAAAAGACCAATCTACTTGCTAAATATGGCTGATTTGATACTCTCTGAGAGTTGTTTTTTATTGATTTTTATTATTAATCTTGTTTCTTGGCATCGCGGGTGGTCTTTGATGACCCAAAGAAACAATAGGTAAAACCCGGAGAAATACATGATCGATCTTAAGCAAATGCTTACAGCTGGTGTTCATTTTGGTCACAAAACATCACGCTGGTCTCCTAAAATGCGTCCCTACATCTGGGGAGCAAAAAATCGCGTCCATCTTATTGATGTTTCTAAAACAGCCATTCTGCTCGAACGCGCTGGAAATTTCCTTAAAGACGTTTCAGGCAAAGGCAGCAAGATACTTTTTGTCGGTACTAAGAAGCCTGCTCAATCAATTATTCAACATGCCGCGACCTCAACACGCATGCCATTTGTTGTGCATCGTTGGGTTGGTGGCACGCTCAGCAACTATGATCAAGTAAAAAAAGCAGTCACACGGCTTCTTCACATGCGTGATGTACTCGAAAAATCAGCCACTCATTATAAGAAAAAAGAGATCAGCATGATCCAAAAAGAGATTGCTCGTCTTGAAAAGAATGTCGGTGGTATTATTGATTTTGATTATCCACCAGCAGCATTAATTGTTGTTGATGTAAAAAAAGAACATTCCGCGCTTAAAGAAGCAATTCGACTTGGAATTCCTGTTGTTGCATTGGTTGATACCAATAGCGATCCATCAGGTATTTCTTATGTCATCCCTTCAAATGATGACTCTCCTAAGGCAATCAGTTTTGTTTTGAACTATCTTGAGGGCCGTATTCTTGAGGGTGTTAAAGAATTCGAAGCAGCACAAGCCAAAGCGCGTGCAGAACAGGATGCCAAACGTACAGCAGAGAATGAAGCCCGCAAAGCCGCCGCAAAGGCTGCTGCCGAAGCGCGTGCTGCACAGCATGTAAAACATGTTCCTGCAAAAGAAGTCGCGCCTAAAGCAGCAGAAAAGGCACCTCATGCAAAACCAGTTTCACAACCTGCTGTAGCTGAACCCGAATCAAAACAACCTAAAAAAGAAGTTAAAGCTGAACCTAAGCACGAAGCTAAAGCAGTCGCAAAACCTGCGCCAAAAGTTGAGACTAAGGTTGAGCATAAAAGCGAAACAAAAGACGTAAAAAAAGAAGCTAAAAAAGCTCCTAAAGCTAACTAAGCTTGCAAGGAGAGATGGCTGAGTGGTCGAAAGCGCACGATTGGAGATCGTGTATGTCCTGAAAGGGGCATCGAGGGTTCGAATCCCTCTCTCTCCAAAAAGATTGGGCAAGGTAAGTTGAAGTTACGCAGAATCCGTCAGGTCCGGAAGGAAGCAGCGGGGGTGTAATTTCTCTGTATCTTGCCCTTATTTTTTTGTGTACAATTCTTCTTATCAGTACATGATTTCTCTTTTGGCTCTGCAGCAATCGAACTTGCTTGCTCAAGAAGCGTAATTATTTTTCCCCGATTATCATACCGTTGCGCAAATCTTAAAGCCGCAACCTTCTTATCCACAAGGCTTGCAGCATGAGCGCCAGCAGCTATCAGGATTTTTACGTGAGCAACATGATTAAAAAAAATAGCCCATGATTCTGATGTGATTCTATGTCGAGAGGGGCATCATACCACCCCTTTCTCCTTTTAGTAGGTATTATGACTGCACTTCCTCATGCATAGTTTTTTCAAGCAGAAAAATAACATTATCATATTGAGCAAGACGATCGATACATCTTTGGCAATATTGACCGGTACTTTTGCATGGACAGGTATTATGTGTTAAAAAACATTTCTTAGCATTATTCGCATACCGCAATGCGGTAAGATCAGTACCATCAGCAGCCTTTCCGTCTGCCTGCGCAAAAACATTGGCACCTTTTTCCAATAAAAACCTTACAACCTCAAAATTTCCACGATTTGCAGCACGCATCAAAGGTGTAAAACCATTAACATTAGCCTTATTAACATGTGGGACTCCGATAAATGGAGAAATTTCGATCTTGATAAGATCCTCTGGAGCCATCTCCCAATGATAGATTAAAGAATGGATCTCCTTTAACTGCGCTTCCAATTTCTCAAATAAAAATTCCACTATTTCTATACGCCCATCCTCAACAGCATAGCTCAACACTGTGCGATTCTCCTTATCCATAAGGGTGACATCAGCCCCCTTCGCAACAAGCTCGTTAATATTTTCGATAGAGACCTCCGGTGCACGAATCAAAGCAAGCATAAGAGGCGTGCGCCCCTTCGCATCTCGCGCATTAATAGAAGCACCTGCTTTCAAAAGTTCACGTACAACTTTAATCCAAGCCGGATCATCCCAGTCATTAATAATATCGGTCAGAAAGGTATAATCATCGAGATTCGTAATATTCTTTGTTTTAACAAATTCAGTAACCCAACCAGGCCCTTTATTCACTGCTTCCTCGAACTTTTCATAATAATCAGGATTTACAACAGGATGCCTCTTGGAACGAAGATTATACGCATGATCAGAACAAGGAGCTTTACGTTTCTTCTGTGGCACCTGGCCGTTTACATTCACGGATATAGTGAATAAAAGTGACGCACCAATAAACCATGCCGCATTATTCATGTTGAACCTTTCGAAATGACATAGAATCAATAAAAACGAATCGTATCTTATAAAAAATCCACATAAAGAACAAAAAAATTATTGTCTTTACTCAGAGGTTGTGTGGCATACGTGCCGTCGCTATACTTGGTCCGTTCGTTATATAGTTAACAATATTTTTAGCGCATCATTATCAATCATGGCAGAAAAAAATAATTTAAATCTTGCGCGTAAATGGCGACCTCAAACGTTTGATCACGTTGTCGGTCAAAATCTTTCAGTCACTATGCTCAAGAACAGTCTCGCGCTTAATAAACTTTTTCCCGTGTACCTTTTTTCGGGACAACGAGGATGCGGAAAAACCTCAACTGCACGTATCTTTGCGGCAGCAATAAATTGTGAAAACCTCCCCGCGTTCCAGCATGATGCCTTATCCTGTTCGCTCCCCTGCCTTGAATGTACTTCATGCCAGGCTATGAGCAAGGGAGATCATCCAGACTTCATCGAAATTGATGCGGCCTCGCACACCGGTGTTGATAATGTACGTCAAATTATCGATGCAGCTAATTATTTGCCTCTACTTGGGCGCAAAAAAGTGTACCTCATTGATGAAGCTCATATGCTCAGCAAAGCTGCATTCAACGCCTGTTTAAAAATATTAGAAGAACCGCCTATATCAGCGCTTTTTATACTTGCAACTACTGAGGTCCCCAAAATCCCTGCAACTATCGCTTCGCGTTGTTTTCAAGCAGTATTCAATCCGCTCAAGAGCGCGCACCTTAAAGAGCACATACGTACCCTTTGCGTGCACGAAAACATTAACATTGATGATGCAGCACTTGATATTATCATCGATGAAACTGAAGGGTCAGTACGCGATGCCATCAACCTGCTTGAACGCATCAGATTTTCGCAAACTATTATCGATGAGCAAACCGTTCTTGAGGCGCTTGGCAAGATTAGTGCGCAGGATCTTTTTACGCTTTTCACGCACATCATTAACAAAAATGTACCACAGCTCCTTGAACATTTGACACGTATTCACTTTGAACAACGTTCTCCACAATTATTATGGGATATGATCATTCAACTCTGTCGTGCACTGATATGGACCAAATACAATGTCACCAATATTTCCGGCATAATGGCCCGACATACGCAAGAACTTGCAACCTGCGCCACATCATGCTCACTCAGCAGATTAACCGCAATACTCACCTTACTGTGGTCTCAAGAAGAAATTTTTCTCAAAACAACTAAAAAACATCTTTTTTTAGAAATGACATTGCTACAATTATGCCAGCAGGTTGATGCAGTCGATCTTGAAAACTTGATCAAGATCTGCAACGAAACTTCTGTACCAACAGGTTGTGGGACTCCAATAATGGCACAACCACTTGCGTCACACGCAACCACACAATCACCATACGTAAATAGCTCTCCACACGAATCGCCGCAACAAAAGCCAGATCAATTGCCTGAGCCTTTTTCACAGAAAAATCCCCCTAGCGTGAATACCAGTCAGGAACAAAGCCCTCTTAATGCTCACCGCCAAACCGACAGCGGAAGTCGCGAGCATAACCAAGATACAGGAGGGCCTGTCCTCCGAAGCCACGAACGAAGTGAGGGCGAAGGAGGATGGGGCTCATTTTTACAAGAAATTACCCACCTTAACGATCCTTTGCTTTGTTCAATATTTGCACAGGCAACCTTTGTAGACATCAATGAGCAAAATCAATGCGTTACTATTCAATTAAGCTCAGATAGTGCATTTTTTAAGAATAAAATCGAAGAAACTCGGCCACAATGGCTCCCTTTATTTACCCGCTGTTTTAAAAACTGTCATACCTTTGCCTATGTTCAACGACCATGCAAAGCAGTAGCAGCCCCAGCGCTTCAGCCATCTAAGCCCCTACCTACAAGCATTTCTCAACAAACGGAAGCAGCGCCAGCAAGTTATGTACCAATCAATAATGCTACGCAATGGCCAAAAGCTTCCTTGATACTGCACCATTTCCCCGGTAAAATAAGGAAAACAAAGACGGGATCGCCATGACACAACATTTCGCTTACCCAAAAGTTCTCCTGGTCGGCCGAACCAATGTCGGCAAATCAACTATTTTCAACCGTATTGCTGAACAAAAATTAAGCATGGTTTTTGACCGTGCCGGCGTTACGCGTGACTATCTTCAAGAACTCATCACCTGGAAAGACAAATCTTTCATTTTAGTCGATACCGGTGGGCTCTCATTTGCACGAGGCAAAGATGATATCAGCCAACGCGTCCAATCAAAAGTTCTTGAACTTTTGAATACTGCATCGCTCATTCTTTTTGTTGTTGACGGCAAGAATGGACTTATCGATGAAGATCATCGTATTGCTGAAATTTTACGCAGAGCAGGAAAGCCAGTCATTGTACTTGTCAACAAAGCAGACAATCAAAAAATAAGTGATGAAAATTTACCCGATTTTTATGAACTCGGTTTTGAAAATCTTGTAGCTACATCAGGCGTTCATGGAAGCGGCATTGGTACCATACTTGGTATGATTGCACAAAGCGTACCACTTCCTTCACAAATCGAAGCGCCACAACCATCATATAACATCACCATTATTGGAAAGCCCAACGCAGGCAAGTCATCCTTGATGAATTTGCTCATCAAACAAGAACGCTCCATTGTTTCGCCTGTTGCAGGCACCACGCGTGAAGCAGTATCTGAGTTAACCTATCATTGCGATGATCTAGTACAAATAACCGATACGGCAGGCGTACGACGCCCGCGCAAAGTTGAAGATGACCTTGAACAGCTTATGGTCAAAAGCTCACTTCAGGCAGTACGTAGTTCTGATATTATTATTCTTGTAATTGATGCAAGCGAAGGCAAAATTTCTGACCAAGAGCTTAAATTACTTTTCTACGCATACGAACAAAAAAAGATGCTCTTGGTAGTATTCAATAAAACCGATCTTCTTGATGAATATCGCACATCAACGCTTAAACAAAGCATCGATGAATACAAATTCATTCTTAACAAATTGCCGCAATTATGGATTTCATGCATAACCGAAAAAAATGTTGGCAAAATTCTTCATCAACTCCAAGCATTATGGCAACGTTGTTCACAACCATTTGATGCAGTTGAAGTTGATGATTTGGTTAAGCGGGAACTTGTTCACAAACACCTTTATCACACAACCGAACAACTTAAGGTACACAAAATAGTGCCGCTTAATGCCGCAACACCAACTTTTGCTCTTTACGTTAATTATCCTGAGTGGTTTGGACCAAGTGAAGTGGGATGCATCGAGAATATTTTACGCAATCATTACGATTTGTTGGGCTGCCCCATTTCATTTGTTATTAAAGGATCGGCGTAATGGCCCTTCTTTCGGTATACAGCTTCAGCCAGATTTTGGGACGCAAACAGATTCTTTCCTCAATAACATTTCACGCAGATGCGGGACAAGTAGTAGTTCTTCTTGGTCCCAATGGAGCAGGGAAAACAACGTTGCTTAAAAGCATCATCGGAATACTTCAATCTTCGCCGGAGTCCACACAACCTCATGCAAAAAACACACTCTTGTTTGAAGATGAAATCATTAACAATTGGCCTATTTATCAACGCATACAAGCAGGGCTTTTGTATGTTCCTCAACACAGCTCGCTTTTTCAATCAATGACGGTGTACGAAAATCTTGCCATTGTATATCACTATCATCAAGCATGGGAAAATAGTGAGCTCAAACAGTTCAATGACGAAGTTGATCATTGGCTCAATGTTACTCATCTCACTAATACGCTTAAACAGCCTGCAGGAACACTTTCGGGGGGACAAAAACGTAAACTTGAAGTAATTCGTGCACTTTTAATGAAACCCAAAATGCTTCTTTTAGATGAACCGTTTGCAGGTGTGGATCCAAAATCAATTTACGAACTTAAAACTATTTTTACCAATATGGCACATGATGGTATTGGCGTCGTTATTTCGGATCATCATGTTGATCAACTTCTTTCTATAGGGCAAACCGTCTACGTCATCATTGGCGGACGCGTAGTAAGTTCGGGAAGTATTCGTGAAATTCTTGAAAATACGTACACTAAAGAGAGCTATCTTGGTACGCAATTTTATGAAGAAATGGCGCAACGTTTTTTGCATGAGAAAGGATCATGATGGAGATCAAAATAACGTTTCACAATATGCCACATTCACCAATTCTTGAACAACACGCACATCAGAAGCTACAAAAAATCGAAGAGATTTTAAAAACTCAGGCACATCAAACTCCATTTACCATCACCATGTGGCTCACCGCAAACAAACAACATCCGCATCACTCAGCAAAGCTTCATGTCAAAACGCCATGCTTTGATGTTAATACGGGACACGAGGGGCCTGATATGTATCTTGCCATCGATACGGCAATTGACAAAATGATCTCGGTTATTAAAAAAGAAAAAGAACAACTGACCGAAAAAACGCAGAAGCCAGAAACTCCTAAAAAGGATTTTTCTCGCTAGCCAGTCAGCCAATCCCATAAAATAGTAATATTGTTTTGATGATGAGAGGTACCACGCTGATACCACAGGTGGTACCTATTAAATTTTTGAATCGTCCCCATAAAGTATCGTCGCACCCGGGAACGAGAAGAACATAAACAAAGATCATACAACTTCCACATGTCGCCAATGCAATTGACCAGCGCACCGAGAATATAAGCCCTACCAAAACCACCAGATTGAACAGCAATAGAAAGCCTAACGTTTCATCAAGTCGCTGATCACGCCGCGCCCAACGTGGCGTTGGAATAAACCGCCAACGGCGATAATAAATCAGTGCAGCTATAAGCCAGCATAGCCAAGCAATTGCATTACACCATATAAAAATTTTGGTTAATGGCGCCGCAGCAAATGAATTGCTTAAACGCTCCCATTGCTGCTGACTATTTTCAATGGCAACAAATTCTTGTTCAAGATTTTGCGATTTTGATTGCACATAGGTCGGCGCTGGAATCGTAACAACCGTAGAAGACTTAGGTTGCTCGACAACCATCGGAGTCAACCGCATTAATGGACACAAACATAAAAAAGGCCCAACCGAACCATCAGTTCGTACCACAAAGCCAGAAGCATACACCCATGATTGCTCTTCTTTCAGATGCTGAATCGAAGCATGATACTCACTTGCAAGCCATCCAGAAAAAGGCCCA